>JALSLF010000032.1 GCA_026988445.1 Bacteroidales bacterium | reverse complement strand
TAGATACCTTAATCTGGTGATTTGAACTGTAGGAGTATTTAATTTTAAAATCTTAAAATTTTTGATTTTAACCTAAATTGAGCGATTATGTACAAAAAGAAGTGCCAAGATATTGATAATAAAAAGTTTACAAAAAAGTAAGAATACCTTTAGGTATTTGAGCCTTTTTTGTAAATCTTTTTAACTCAATAGATTGGTGTTTATTGAAATAGTTAATTTGTAAAAAAAATAGGTCTAATATAAAAAACCAAAGAGCCATAGAGGTATTTTAGGTCCAAATCCTGTTTCTATATCATCAGATGCTATATACGAATGCTCAATATTAGCAATTTGTTTTTTACTTTTCTTTTTTCCGCCTACTTCGATAAGGTATTTATTGTTGACAAAAAAGTCTCCTGTTTTTGGATAACTAACTTTGTGTAATTCAGATAATTGATTTAATAAAAAGGTTTCGCGTATAGTTCCTTGATTAACGCTTGCATCAGCTATTCCATACATTAAATTTGTATTATCTAAATATATTTTATCGGGCTTATTTAAAATTCTATCTCCATTTGCTTTAGCAGTAAGTGTTTTTATCAGCTCTGCTTTTTCTAAATAATTCAGGTACTTTATTAAAGTTCTGTAATGACCTATATGTAATTGTTCTGCAAGTTTTGACAAATTTGGTGTGTAGGGCACTGAACTGCTTAAAAGGGAAAGTAATTTTTTAAGGCGCAAACTCACTTCGTAAGTTATATCAGAAACCGATAGAACATCTGTTTCAAGAATAATATTAGTTACTTGTGTTAAGCGGTCAAAAAATTTGTTTTCGTCTTCATTATAAAATGGAAAATAACCAATACGCAGATAGTTTTTAAAATGCGGAAGAATTTTAATTTTATTGCAAACTTCTTGTGACAGTTCAAAATGATTATCCAGTATATTTTCTAAATTATAAACAGGAAATTTTGCAATATTATTAAATTCAAGATATTCGCGAAATGACAAACCCGGCAAGTGATAGCTTGATTTTCTACGACTTAAATCTCCGGCACCTTTATATAATTGTAGTATTGATGAACCGGTATAAACTACATGTAAATCAGGATAAGAATCGTAAATATTTTTTATTTCTTGCGACCAATCAAGACCAATTTCTTTTTCAGGATATTTATGTACTTCATCAATAAATAAATATTTGCCGCCGTATTTGTAAAAATAATCGGCTAAATCTACTATTTTATTTTTATAAAAATAGGTGTTATCCGTTGAAACATACAGTACATTTTCCCCTTTTTCTTTGAGCTTATGTGCTCTTTGAAGAAGTAAAGTCGTTTTTCCAACTCCGCGTGCTCCACGTATTTCAATAAGCCGGTGCTTCCAATTTATTTTATAAAATAAGCTGCGGACAAACTTTTTTTCAGTGAGTTTAATTAAGCGATTACTGATTTCTAATAAACGTTCCATTATGTTCTATGTAGTTTAATACACTACAAATATAATAAATTATGTAATAAAATACAATTTTATAATATAAATTATGTATTAGATTACATAAAAATATATAGTTTTGTGTAATTAGATATAATAAATTAATTATTATTATGCGTTTAAGCTAAATTGAGTGATTATGTACAAAAAGAAGTACCAAGATATTGAGATTAAAAAGTTTAGAAAACAGTAAGAATACCTCTCGATATTAATGTCTTTTTTTGTAAGTTTTTTTAAATCAGTAAATTGGCTCTTGTTAAAGTATATAAGCGCTCAATTTAGCTTTAAATACAATTTAAGGTTTCTTTTCTTGCAATTCACGATATCGTTTCTGATAAAAAAAATTAATGTATATTTGTTTACCAAATAAAGGAACATGAATTTATTCTATCATATTGGTAAATATGCCTTGTTGATGAAACGGGTTTTTACAAAACCTGAAAAAAGGAACATTTTTTTCCGCCTTTTTATACGCGAAATTGAAATGCTGGGCGTAAATTCTTTAGGTATTGTAATTATTATTTCGGTATTTATGGGTGCTGTAATTACTTTGCAAACCGCGTATAATATTGAAAGTCCGCTTATTCCGACTTATTTGGTAGGATTAACTGCAAGAGATTCTATGATTTTAGAGTTTTCATCAACAATTGTAGGGCTTATACTTGCAGGAAAAGTAGGTTCTAATATTGCAAGTGAGATTGGTACAATGCGTATTTCCGAACAAATAGATGCTTTGGAGATTATGGGGGTAAATTCAGCAAATTATTTAATACTTCCCAAAATTACGGCAGCTGTTTTTATCAATCCTTTTTTAAATATTATCAGTATTTTTGTCGGAATTATCGGTGGTTATTTAGCTACTATATTTACTTTTGCAATTCCGCCCGATCAATATATTGAAGGCATACATTATGCCTTCATACCGTTTTATGTTACCTATTCTATAGTTAAAACTATTCTTTTTGCTTTTGTAATTACATCGGTGCCTGCTTATCATGGGTATTATGCTACCGGAGGTGCTCTTGAAGTAGGGCGTTCAAGTACTCGTGCCGTTGTTTATTCAAGTATTTTAATTTTGTTGATTAATGTGATTACTACTCAATTAATGCTTGCATGATAAAATTGGAGAACATATCAAAATCATTTGGAGACAAACAAGTTCTTAATAATATTTCATCAGTATTTGAAAAAGGGAAAACGAACCTCATTATTGGTCAAAGCGGTTCGGGGAAAACCGTATTACTGAAATCAATTATTGGATTGCATCAAATTGATGAAGGAAATATTTATTACGATAATCGTGAGTTTTCAAGAATGTCCGAAAAAAAGAAAAAAGATATCCGTAAAGAAATAGGTATGGTATTTCAGGGGGGAGCTCTTTTTGACTCGGCTACGGTTGAAGAGAACGTTGGCTTTCCTTTGGAAATGTTTACCGATATGAGTGATGAGGAAAAAAAAGAGCGTGTAAATTTTTGCTTGTCAAAAGTAAATTTGGAAAACGTAAACCACTTGTATCCTGCCGAAATAAGTGGCGGAATGCAAAAGAGAGTTGCAATTGCACGAGCCATTTCTTTAAACCCTAAATATTTATTTTGCGATGAACCAAACTCGGGATTGGACCCACGTACAGCAATTGTAATTGACCAATTAATTAAAGAACTTACCGTTGAATTCAACATGACAACAGTGATTAATACCCATGATATGAATTCGGTAATTGAGATTGGCGATAAAATATTGTATATTTATAAAGGCGAAAAGTGGTGGGAGGGTACTAATGATGAAATATTATATACAGATAATAAGGAACTTAACGATTTTATTTTTGCATCGGATTTGATGAGAAAATTTAAGAAATCTCAACTTTAAACGTTATTTAAGTAACTATTTACTTTCTTTAAACATGTATCAACAAATCAATAAAATATTTAATTTATATATTCCACATTAATTTATAATTTTGCACATTATTATTTATCTCAAAATTAGAATATTCAAACAGAAAACATAAATTTGCAAAAAAAATACGAATATGGAAACCAATACTAAAAAGAAATCTAATCTCCAGCTGATAATAATTATTATACTGGCTCTTTTACTCATATTTTTTGTAATTGATAAAATACACCAAAAACAAAAAACCGAAGAAATTATTACTCAATTAGAAGAGAGTAATACTGAAAAGCAAAATATTAGCAATGAAATGAAAGAGCTATTGATGCAATATGATGAATTAAAAACCAACAATGATACCATTAATGCCAAGTTAGCTGCCGAACAAAAAAGAATTAAACAATTAATTGAAGAATTAAAGTATGTAAAGTCTTCAAATTCTGCTAAAATTAAGCAATATAAAAAAGAGTTGAATACTTTACGTAAAATTATGCGTAGCTATATTGTACAAATCGATTCCTTATATACCCGAAATCAGGAACTTATTAAAGAAAATGCCCAAGTTAAAAACGAATACCGGATTGTAATTTCCGAGAATCAAGAATTAAGTACTGCCAGAGATAGCTTAGAAGGTACCGTTAAAAAAGCATCTGAATTGAAAGCTTTAAATCTTGTTGCATCGGGTATAAATAAAAGAGGTAAAAAGACAAACCGTATATCTAAATTAGATAAAATAAAAGTTTGTTTTACCATTGATGAAAATGTTATTGCTCCAAGAGGTGAAAAGTGGGTTTATATTCGTATTGCTAAGCCCGATAAATATGTACTTCATGAATCGGAAAGTGATTTGTTTACTTTTGAAGGCAAGGAAATTGCCTATTCGGCCAAAAGAATGGTAAACTATCAAGGAGACCTTACCGATATGTGTATCTACTGGAAAAAAAATGAAAATTTAATTCCCGGATTATATTATGTAGATGTTTTTGCCGATGGTGCTTTAATAGGGACTACAGCTTTTACTTTGAACTAAGAATATAGAAGCCTTACGCAGAGCGTAAGGCTTTTTTACATTTTACTACTAATAATTGCATCAGGATTATTTAAAACTTGTTTTTCTTGATTTGATAAGTTCATATCATTTATTATTTTTTCTTTATTCATTTTTGAAATAAAAAAAAGAAAAATAATGCTTAATGCTATGATTAAAAACATATAATCGGCGGTCAATAAGTAAAATACAAGGCTTATAAATGAGCCGGCTTCCAAGAGCGCAAATTTGATAATAAAAGCTGTACGCATTTGGTCAAACTTTTTAAGCAAGTTTTTCATAGCTTTAATTTTCTCCATCATGCTTTTATATATATAATTTCCACCATAATAAGCTCCGGCTACTACTATTAAAACCATAAAATAATACATACTTTCCGTATCGATAATGGCATGCCAAGAATTTGTATAAGTTAAGCCAAGGGTAATAAAAGCAAAAATTAGTTGTCCGGCAAGTAATGCATAAAACAGGAGGTCTAATACTTTAAAATAAGATTTAACATTCATAATAATAGATTTTTATTGCTGTTATTTATCTATAATATTCAAACTTAATAATATTTTATCTGTTTTTGGGAACAACATTCTAAAAATAACTAAAAGAACAATAATTCCTAATACTAAAAGCAGGTATAATCCGGTAAACATAGAAACA
>JALSLF010000031.1 GCA_026988445.1 Bacteroidales bacterium | reverse complement strand
TTCTACTTTACGTTTATTTTTATTCATATTTTTTTTACAAAGTAACAAGAATAGTATTGCTTAATTATTAATGAAATATTATATAATTGTAAAATCATTTTAGACGCTTTATTGTTTTGTTAATATTGTAATATATTGACAATTAACATTATACGATTTTTCTTGTAAATTAACTAATAAAATAGTTGTTTAACTAATAAAATAGTTTTAAATTTGTACCATGAACGAATTAACAAAAGCCGAAGAACAAATAATGCAAATCCTTTGGAAAATTGAAAAAGGGTTTGTGAAAGACGTGATGATTCATTTTAATGAGCCTAAGCCTGCCTACAACACCGTTTCGACCATAATCCGGATTTTGGAAAAAAAAGGTTTTGTTGGGCATAAAGCCTATGGTAAAACTTATGAGTATTATCCTTTAATTAGCAAAAAGGAATATACAAAAAGTTTTTTTAAAGGTTTTTTAAACCGTTATTTCAATAATTCTTTTCGACAATTGGTTTCATTTTTTTCCGATGAAAATGAAATGAGTATTGAAGAGATGGAAAAAATTATGAAAATGATGGAAGAAGAAATTAAATCGAAAAAAGAAAATCGAAATGACTGATTTAGTCGTATTTTTGCTCAAATCAAGTATTATTTTGCTTGCCTTTTATACGGGATATTGGTTTTTATTACGTAAAACCACACATTTTAAGCTGAATCGATACTATTTGTTAAGCGGTGTATTGTTGAGTTTAAGTATTCCGTTTATACAATTCAGTTTGCCCAATGAGCCTTCTAATGAGATTTTTGTTACTCTGGATAGTATTCAGGTAGGGGCTGTATATGCTGCTCTGCCGGAAAAATCTTTTGATTACTTTAAATTGTTAGAAGGGCTTTATTATTTGGGTGTGCTGTTTTTATCTTTTCGATTGTTTGTGCAGTTTTATTTTTTGATAAAATTGTATTTAAAATCTGAAAAAGAGATTTTTAACAGCGCAAAACTTATTTTAACCGATAAAAGCAATGCTTCATTTTCTTTTTTCAGATTAATTTTCATTAGTAATAAAGACCGAAACTCTGATGAGTTTAAAGCGATTCTTCGGCACGAATACGTTCATGTTCGGCAATATCATTCGGTAGATATTTTACTTGCCGAAGTATTGTTAATTGTTCTTTGGTTTAATCCGTTCGCATGGTTGTACTTGAAATCAATCAAGGCAAATCATGAATTTTTGGCAGACGAAGCTGTGGTAAATACCGGTTTTTCGGCAAATCGGTATGTGGAAATTTTGTTTGAGCAAAGTTCCGGAATGCAACTTAGTTTGGCAAATAATTTTAACCAATCCTTAACATTTAAAAGATTAAACATGATGAAAAAAATAAGATCAAATAAAATAACTCAATTAAAAGTATTGATTGCTTTACCGGTAATTATTGCTATGGTAATTTTTGTTTCTTGTTCAAAAGAACTGTTAGATGTTCAGACAGAAAAAAACAAAGTAGTGAAACAATTTGAATCAAATCCTGCTAAAGAAAATAATGCATCCGGTGATGAAGAAGTGTTTTTTATAGTAGAGCAAATGCCTCAATTTCCGGGTGGTGAATTAGGTTTGCGTAAGTATATTGCCATGAATGTTAAATATCCGCAAGAAGCCCGAGAAAAAGGAATTGAAGGTAAAGTTTATGTGCGTTTTACGGTTACTAAAACCGGCGATGTGGCTGATGTGCAAATAGCCCGCGGAGTAGATTCAATTTTGGATAATGAGGCAATAAGAGTGATAAAAACTTTACCCAAATGGCAAGCGGCTGAACAAGACGGGAAAAAAGTAAATGTTTATTATACGGTGCCTATAAATTTTAAATTGAGTGATGAAGGTAGTGAGAAGCAAATTGCCGAAACCAATATATTTGATAATAATACAATGTCTGAAAAAGCACGAAAAATTAAGTATGCAGAAATAATAAGAAAAGCAATTCAATCAAAAAAAGCAGAAATAGAGAATTTAAAAACAGAAAATAGTAGTTTGTCTAATCAAAAGATTAAACAGTTGGAAGGAGATATTGAATCGCTTGACAAAACGTTAAACCAAACACTTAAAGAAATAGAAGAGATAAATTAATAATTAATTGTGAATAAGACTTTCTGTTCATTTTAGCAAAAAGACTTTTTCATAAGCTAAATTAATCTTTATGAAGATTCTTTTTTTGAATAGTTTACTCATTATTTTATCTGTAAACCTTTGTGCACAAAATTTTCAACAAATTGATTCATTAATTTCCGAAGGAAATTATCTACGAGCATTAGAAGAAGCAGAGCAGCTTGTTTTAAATGACAGTTTGAATGCAAGTGCATGGCAAATATTGGGAAAGACCTGTCAAATTAATCAAAGATATACGCAAGCCATTTGGGCTTATGAAAAAGCCGATGCATTAAATCCCGGAAATAAAACTCTTTTATTGATTTTGGCAAAAACATGTAATTCGGCGGGAAACTTGCAAAAAGCAATCAGTACTTATAAAAAAGTATTAGCACTTGACTCAAATAATATTGCAGCACTTACAAATTTATCAATTTTGTATTTGAAAATTCAAAACTTTAAAGATGCTTTTTGGGGTTTTGAGCGGCTTTATCAATCGGATACTTTAAATAGTGAATATGTGCGGCAAATGGGCTATTGCAAATACCGGCAAGGAGAAATCCTTAAAGCATTTGAACTATATAAAAAGTCATATCAATTAAATCCCGAAAATCTAAAAACAATTTATTGGTTGGCAGATGTTTATACAAACAGCCAAAAATTAGATTCTACCATAAATTTGGTATCAAAGGCTTTGAAAGTATATCCCGCTAACGGTAAATTATATGAAAAACGCGGGAATGCTTATTTTAAACGCAATCATCATTATTTAAGCCGTGACGATTATCAAAAAGCCATCGAATTAGGATATCAGACCTATCAATTACAAAAAAAATTGGGAAAAAGTTTATATGTTACCAAGCAATATGATTCGGCACGAGCAACGCTTGAAAGACTCATTGTCAGAGATACGGCGGATTATCAAGTTTGTATGTATTTGGGTGAGGTATATAATCAATTGAAAAATTACAAAAAATCAATTTTGTTTTATAAATATGCGGTGGATTTGCTTTTACCGGCACCTTTGACCATGTCGGCAACTTATAGGGGAATGGCAAAAAGCTACCATGATATGGGTTTATACCGTAAAGAAATTGCAGTAATAAAAAAAAGGCAGGCTTATTACGCGCAAGCATATCCTTCTCACGAGTATTTATTAGAGATAGCTGAGATTTATGAGTATAATTTACATGATAAAAAATCTGCACTAAAATATTACCAAAGGTATTATGATAAAATCAAAGACTTTGATGATAGCTATTGGAAAGAAAAATCAGAAAAAACCCTGGCAAAAATAAACCGCTTAAAAGAAGATTTACATTTTGAAAATTAATAAGAGATTTCATTATACAAATTTGAAACTTTTTGAATTATGCCCACAATAAAAAACAGCAGAAAACACTCTGCTGCTTTTTTTAATCAGTATAAATAAGTGCTTAGATAGCTCTTTTTATTTTACATCAATTAGCTGCACATAAAACACTAAGGTAGAGTAGGGGGGAATACTTCCCGAACCTTGAACACCATATGCTAAATCCGAAGGGATTATTAACATAGCTCTTCCCCCTTCTTTCATATAAGCAATACCTTCGTCCCAGCCGGCAATTACTTCTCCTTGTCCTAAAGTAAATTCTATTGGAGAACCTCTATCCCATGATGAGTCAAATACCGTACCTGTAAGCAATTGCCCTTCGTAATGCACTACAACGGTTTTGCCGGCTTCTGCTTGAACTCCCGTACCTTCTTCTGTCTCAATATAATACAATCCGCTTGCAGTAGGTGTCAGGGTAGTGTCATTTTTTTCTTCATAATCTTTTATATAGGCTTCTCTGGCATCAATTTCTGCCTGTTTTAAATCATCCCAATAAGTATTATCTTCTTCACATGCCGAAAAACTAATTGAAAAACCAATTAATATAAGCATAAATAGTTTTGTAATCTTCATAAGTATTTTTTTTGATTATAATAAGGCTGCTAATTTAAAAATTTTTTTCTAATTAAGCTTTAAAAGTTCTACTTCAAAAATAAGTGTAGAATAGGGTGGAATAATTTTTCCGTAGCCTTTTTTTCCGTAAGCCAAATAGGAGGGGATTATAAAAGTTGCTTTCCCGCCTTCGCGCATTTTTGAAAAACCTTCTTCCCAACCTGCAATTACATTTCCTGCACCTAATTTAAAGCGAAAAGGCTGATTTCTTTTGTAGGAGGAATCAAAGATTTCACCACTTAAAAATTTGCCGGTATAGTGTACCGTTAGTATGTCGCCCGGTTTTGCAGCTTTTCCGTTTCCGGATTTTGTTTCAATATAATATAAACCGGAAATAAAGGGCTCGATTTTAATGTTATTTTCCTTAAGATAGTAATTAAGTAAATTTTCTTCATCTTTTTTTCTTTGTTCATCCAGTGCTTTTTGCTCTTTTATTACTTCTTTTTTATTAAGAATTTTCAATAATTCAATATCAAAAGTCAAATATTCATCTTTTTTTATAAAAAGAGGTATTTTTTCTTTTCGGGTTTTGACATAAAAAGAATCGGCTCTAATTTTGAATAATGCTCTTTCTCCTGTTTTCAGCATAAGTAGCGCTTCGTTATACGATGCTTTGTATGCCGGTTTATGAATTTGCATTTTTATAGTACCGCCAAGCTCTTTTGTATTAAATAATATTGAATCGGAACTATTGGCATAAGCCATTTTTATTTCTACATAATCACCTGTTTTGGCTTGTTCTCCTTTCGGATTTTCTTTAAGGTATTGATATTTTAGTCCGCTTTCTGTCTTATAATAGCCTTTGCTGTCTCTATTGCAAGAAATCAGAGTAAACACAAAAGCCCAAAACAAAATTTGTATTTTTTTCATTTTTATAATTGGTATAACTTATCCGACAACCGATAGGTGGATACTTCGTTTATTCGTTCGATAATTATAAACTAACAATCTGTAATTTATTCACGAATTATTT
>JALSLF010000030.1 GCA_026988445.1 Bacteroidales bacterium | reverse complement strand
TCAAGCACATCTGAGTTCAAATCGGTAGCAACAATTCGTGCTTTATCCATTAGTCCCATCTCGTTTAACAAAATCAGCACCGAATACACTTCCTGACCGGTTGAACAACCAACATGCCAAATATCAATCAGCTCTTTATCGGTAAATTTTGGTAAAATATCACGCTTAAATATTTCCCAAGTTTTTGTATCTCTGAAAATTTCGGTAGTGTTAACCGTAATATCTTTCACAATTTCTTCCAAAAAATCCGACTTTTTTTTCATTTTTTGGATTATCTCCTTTAAACCCATACCTCTGTCCTCAATAATTTTATCTATCCTTCGGGCAAAAGATTTTTCAGAGTAACCGGAGAAATCATAATCGGATATCTCTTTTATTACATCAATAAACTCTTTTATTTCGGCAATTTCAACAGCCATTAAGCATTTAGTTTTCTATTTAAATTAAGCGAAATCTACTTGTTACTACTTAGCAGCTTGAAATAATTGTAATTAATTAATATCTAAAATGTTTTGTCATGATTTTGGTGCGCAAACCAAAATCTCGCCAAAACAAGCCTGTTTTTTAACTTTTTGCCCCCATGCTAAAACATGGGGCTATTGATAATCAATCAAATAAACCTGCTAAATAGTAAATCCTACTTCAATAATCCTCAATTTAGGTAGTGTTTCTTAAATCCAAAGATAAAGATTTTTGTTCAAATTAAAATGATTTATAATTTTTATTAGATTTTTAGAGAATACTCCAAAACAACACAATACTAAAACTGCCTGTAAAAAATAATACAGGCAGCAAATATCTTTTCGGTAAAAAGAATATGCTTTACACAACTTCTTTAACCAAATCGGCAGCTTCTTGCAAAGTTATTGCAGAATGAACTTTTAAACCTGAATTATCAATTAACTCTTTACCTTCCTCAGCATTAGTGCCTTGCAAACGTACAATAACCGGCACATTAATTTCACCGATTTTTTTATACGCATCTACAACACCTTGTGCTACACGGTCGCAACGAACAATACCTCCAAAAATATTCAATAAAATAGCTTTAACATTGGGTTCTTGCAATATAATACGAAATCCGGCTTCAACAGTTTCGGCATTTGCAGTACCTCCAACATCTAAAAAGTTTGCAGGTTCGCCTCCCGAAAGCTTAATTATATCCATAGTAGCCATTGCCAAACCGGCACCATTTACCATACAACCAACATTCCCGTCTAATTTAATAAAGTTCAAATCGTATTTTTTAGCTTCAATTTCTGATGGATCTTCTTCGCTTAAATCACGCATTTCTGCATAATCACGATGGCGAAACAATGCATTATCATCGAAATTAACTTTTGCATCCACTGCCAAAATTAAATCATCGGAGGTTTTTAAAACCGGATTAATTTCAAACATACTCGAATCGGTTTTTACATAAGCAGTATAGAGTGCAGTAACAAATTTTACCATTTCCTTAAATGCCTTGCCCGATAATCCTAAATTAAAAGCAATTCGACGCGCTTGATAGGGCATAATTCCTATTTTAGGATCAATCTCTTCTTTAAAAATCAATTCGGGAGTTTTTTCGGCTACGGTTTCAATATCCATACCGCCTTCGGTAGAATACATAATAATGTTTTTCCCTGTTTGGCGATTAAGTAACACACTCATGTAATACTCCTTAGTTTCAGATTCTCCCGGATAATAAACATCCTGAGCAATCAAAACTTTATTTACTTTTTTACCTTCGGGTCCGGTTTGATGAGTTACCAACTGCATTCCGATAATTTGTTTTGCAAGACTTTTTACCTCATCAATGCTTTTAGCTAATTTAACACCACCGCCTTTCCCGCGACCACCGGCATGAATTTGAGCTTTTACAACCCACCATGAAGTTCCTGTTTGTTTTTGTAATTCTTTTGCAGCATCCACAGCCTCTTCAGGAGTATTAGCAATAATCCCTTCTTGTATGCGCACTCCAAAACTTTTCAATACTGCTTTTCCTTGATATTCGTGTATATTCATTTTTTTAAAAATTAACTGAAATAATATATAATAATTGCAAAAGTAAGCAAATTACTTCTTACTTTTATAAAATTAGTATTTTGACAAAATTAGAATTTTACTTTGGATTTTTTAAATATATACATATATGTTTAGAAACATGTTGCTTGCTTATCCATAAAAGTTGGTTTATTTAAATATTATTTTGATAATTTTGTACGTTCTTTTATTATCTATAGTTCGCTAATTTTAGATACAGATTCACAAAAGGCTTTAATGCTAATATCAAAATTGAGCGATTATATGCAATAATATATTGAAACGGAAAATGCGAGAAGAAAAAATATAAATATCCATTGGAGGTTAAATATTTTTTCTGTCTTTAAATCAACAAATTGATGCATATTGAAGCAGGTATTCACTCAATTTAGGTAATAATCTTATAAAAACAAATAACCAATTAATGCTCTAATAACCAATTAACTAACTGAAAACTCTATAAATAGAAGTAATATAAAATTAAATTATTAGACTAAATATAGGATTAACAGTATTATAGGGTTTATTCACATAGAAGTGTATATTAAATAAAAGGAAAGTTATGAGCAATTTTAAAGCATTTGTACATACAGTATTGCCGGAAAGAGCAGTTTTAAGAAATTACCGACTGCATTTATACGAAGAAATTAAAGAAAATTCGGATAAAAAAATAAAGCAAAAATTACGCAATAAAGTAGTTATTGTTACCGGAGCTTCCTCGGGAATTGGCAAGGCAATAGCCGTTGAATATGCTCAAAACGGTGCCAAAGTTGTATTGGCAGCCCGCAATACAGACAAACTATTAAAATTAAAAATTGATATTGAAAAATTTGGTGGCGAAGCGGTTTTTGTTGAAACAGATGTCAGTAAAAAATCGGATTGTGAAAATTTAATAAATCAAACCGTAAAAAAGTTCGGGAAAATTGATATTCTGGTTAATAATGCAGGTATATCTATGCGTGCATCGTTTAGTAAATTAAAATTGGAAGTCCTTGAACGTGTAATGAATATTAATTTTTGGGGAACGGTTTATTGCAGTAAATATGCTTTACCCTATCTTTTAAAACAAAAAGGAAGTATTATCGGTATCTCTTCAATATCGGGTGTAACTCCTTTGCCGGGCAGAACAGGTTATGTGGCTTCTAAATATGCCATGGACGGGTTTTTAAATACTTTGCGCATTGAATATATGAATAAAGGTTTGCATGTATTGGTGGTTCATCCCGGATTTACCGCTTCAAATATCCGAAATACCGCATTAAATAACGAAGGTAAATCGCAAAAAGAAACACCGCGAAACGAAAGCAGAATGATGCCTGCCGAAAAAGTTGCAAAAATTGTAGTTAGAGCTACCATTAAAAGAAAACGTGATTTGGTACTTACCATGCAAGGTAAAATGGCGGTTTGGGTTTATAAAAATTTTCCGCACTTAGCTGATAAACTCATATACAAAGAAATGTCCAAAGAACCGGATTCGCCTTTTTAAAACTAATTTTATTGGAAAAAATCCACAGATGAACATTATTCATCTGTGGATTATATCTTTACTCTTTCATCTTGCTATGTTCCAACTCATAAACCAATCGATCCGTTTTATAAACCAGCTTTAATGCTTCCATTAAACCCCAAGAGTCTGTGGCTACTGTACGATTGTTTTCTTCAAGAAAAATATAAGCTCCTGAAAGGCTTTCCAAATTACCATCGTGCACTAAACCTACAACTTCGCCCTTTTTATTGATAATGGAACTTCCTGAATTACCGCCTACAATATCGTTGGTAGAGGCAAAACCTATAGGAACAGATAAATCCAAACCTTCGGGTACTTTTTGCCAACGCGGATGCAGTCCCCAAGGATAATCTTTTTGCCCGAATGAATAATACCGGTCCCAAAGTCCGAAATAAGTGGTTTTGCCGGGTGCCAACGTACCATTATATTCATAGCCTTTTATCGTTCCGTCAGAAATACGTAGAGTAAGGCTTGCATCCGGCGGGATTTGACTGCCATACGCATCAAAAATTAAACGTCCGAGCTTTTGATTAAGCACTTCCATAGAATTATGAATTTCAGCTTTATTTTGCGGGTTATTTTTTAATAGTGCAATTAAACTATCTAATTCACCCCAAAGCGTTCCGTATTTTGCATTCAATTTCGGATTTGATTTTACTTTGGCTTTCAGTTTCTTTTCAAAATCTTCTTTTTTCGCCATAATGTAAGGGTCGTTCAAAGCCAATAGTAAACCTGCATAATATTTTCTGCCGTTAGCAACTCCCAACATGGTGCTTAGTTTACGTTCTTTATCTTCGGGTGCAGCATCTTGATAATCTTTAAAGGCTTTGTGATAACGATCATTAAGCATTGTTAAAATAGGCGGATACAATACATCACGAAAATATTTTAATTGATTTACCGATAAAAGCCGATCGGTATTTCCCGGACGACCAATTACAAAAATAGCTTCGCCTTCTTCGGCTCCTTTTTTGCTCCAAGTAAAATGATTTTCTACGTTAACCGGCTTTCCATTTTCATCGTAGGCACGACAAAATGCAAAATCC
The DNA here is from genome assembly GCA_026988445.1 of Bacteroidales bacterium. Taxonomy (GTDB): domain Bacteria; phylum Bacteroidota; class Bacteroidia; order Bacteroidales; family NBLH01; genus NBLH01. The sequence goes on along the minus strand of JALSLF010000030.1, from coordinate 508 downwards.
AACTCATAACGCGGATAGGTAAAATTATCCCAATCCCAGCCAGTTGCAGCAATTTGAAAATCAGGTACCATTACCAAGCGTATATCTTCATATCGTTTGTAAGCATATAAAGAATATTTTCCGCCGTTGTAAAGTGTTACCACTTTGCATGTTAAACCTGTTTTTTTCTCGTATTTTTTTATCAGTTTATCAATTTCTTTATTTTTCAAATCAATTTTTTCGGTACTTGTTTTGCCTTTTGCCATTGCTTTTTGCACGGCTTCCGTAACATCGGTAATAGATATTAATTGATCTACATACATACCCGGAATTTTGCGTTCTTCACTTAAAGTTTTGGCATAAAAACCATCGCGCATCAAGCTTTCTCCTTCTTTTTCGATATCTTTCAGCCTTCCGCGTACGCAATGGTGGTTCGTCATAATCAGTCCGTCTTCCGAAACAAAAGCTCCTGAACAACCTCGCCCAAACTGTAAAGCCGATTTTTGAACATGGTCTAACCAAGCTTTAT
>JALSLF010000029.1 GCA_026988445.1 Bacteroidales bacterium | reverse complement strand
AAAACCCTTTGGTAGATATTGATATGAGTGATATAGAAAGCATTGAAGTATTGAAAGGTCCGGCTGCATCTGCAATATACGGGTCTTTAGCAAGTAACGGAATCATTCAAATCATTACTAAAAAAGGAAAAAAAGGGAAACCTTCAATTGTTGTAAACACAGGTGTAAATTTTAACAGTATTGTTAATAACAAACCTTACAACGACTCAAACCTTGAATGGACAGATGCTACGCATACGGCTACTCAGCCGGTGAACAGATATAATTGGCAAGATTATATTTTTGACAATACTATGGGTACGGAAAACTCGGTTAATATATCCGGAGGTTCTGATAAAACACAGTATATTATGTCTGCATCATATCTATACAACGAAGGAATTTTAAGAAATACCAGTTTTGACCGTAAAACCTTCAAAGTTAGAATTAATCAAGAACTTAGCTCTTGGTTAAAACTTGATGCAGGTGCCTATTATTCTAATAACAAGTCAAAAGAAATACCTTACGGTAATGCTTGGACAGGTAATCCTATGGTGGCATTACTATTTGGCGATAATGTTATTGACCCGAGTGCTGATGAATTCGGGAACTACCCTTATGTTGGTTGGATGAGTAATCCTTATGAAGATATTGATTTATTGGATATTACACAACAAAATAATCGTTTGATTTCTGATATTGCTTTAAATGCAAACCCTTTTAAAGGATTTAATGTAAAATACATGTTTGGTTATGATTATACCGCCTCGAATGGAAAATTCAGAGTACCCTACGGGTTCACAGCCGACACAGACGGGGCAATATCTAAAACAAATATTTACAGAGGTGTTATGAACAGTACCCTTGACCTTTCGTATAAATATAAAATTACGGATAAAATTCAAGCCACAACAGGTGCAGGATACAGCTATTTATATAAAAAATATGAATCAAGCAGTTTAGGAACAACTTCGGTACCTGCTTTTGACAATATTGATGTTGTATCGGGCGATGTAACCGGTAGTAATGGAATTAGAGAAATGGCATACTGGGGTGGATATATTCAACAATACTTTAGTTATGATGATATTCTGTTCTTGACATTAGCAGGAAGAATGGATGGAGCATCTCTTTTCGGTAAAGATGAAAGACAACAATTTTACCCCAAAGTTAGTGGTTCGTTTGTAATCTCTGATTTAGATTTCTGGAAAAGCAGTATTGGAAGTATTGCAAACTCTTTTAAATTGCGTGCAGCTTGGGGTCAAGCAGGAAACCTAACTGTTTTAGAAAATATAGCCGACGGTTATGTTACAAATACAAACTATACAACGGGAAGCTACGTTGGTGAAACTACATATTACAGCAGCAGTACTGCCGGTAATGCAAATATAAAACCCGAGCGTACTTCCGAAATTGAATTTGGTTTTGACGGTTCTTTCCTTAACAGCAGACTTGGTTTAGAATTTACTTACTATAAACAAGACATATCAGACTTAGTTATTAATAAAAACCTGTCTCCGTCAACCGGTTTTGCAACTGTTGTTGAGAATGTAGGTACAATGACTAATGAAGGTATTGAAATAGGTCTAAATGCAGGAATCGTTAAAAGCAATGATTTTAATTGGGACTTAAATGTAAATTACAGTACTAATAAAAATTTGGTTACACATGTAGTGGGCGGAAGAATTAGTTTCGGAGGCTTTGGAACTTCCATAGCTCAAACAGATCAACCTCTTGGTGTATTTTACGGATATTTTACGGCAACAGATGCTGACGGAAACCCTATACTTAACGACTTAGGCGCCCCTCAAAGAGCATTAGGTCATTATGAAGATTATACTTTACCTGATGGTGAAGTAATTCAAGTAGCTGTTCAAGATTATGATTCAAACGGACAACCAACAGGACAAGCATTGAAAAAAGTAATAGGAGACCCTAATCCTGATTATACAATTTCTTTCACAAATACATTTTCATACAAAAATTTCTCTTTCCGCTTTATGATTGATGCGGTTCAAGGATTTGATGTATTTGATTGGGACAAAAGAATTGCATACAGATTTCCGGGAGGTTATTACCAAGGTCAGGAATTGATTAATAATAATTATGGATTTTACTCAGGACAATATTATGTTTACGATCAATTTGTTGAAGATGGTTCTTTTGTTAAATTAAGAGATTTATCGCTTTCTTATAATTGGAGACCAAAAACAAATGCCATTAAAAGCGTTATTTTTACGGCTAGTGGAAGTAACCTATTTACTTGGACTAAATACTGGGGCTTTGACCCGGAAGTTAATTTTGAGGGAGCAAGCAATGTTTCAAGAGGGCAGGATTTTGCAAATATCCCTGTTCCAAGAGTATTTAAATTAGGAGTAAAATTAACATTTTAAAAAAATAAAAGATGAAAAAAATATATATTAGTTTTCTCGCAATATTGCTTGTAGTATTCGGTGCTTGCGAGACTGAATTTGAAAACCCGAATGCAATAATTGAAGAGCAAGTATTAACCACCCCCGAAGGTTTAGTAGGTGCAACATTAGGCATGACTGAACATTTTGCAACATCTTCTTTATGGAAGATAATAGAAGTAAGCGGACTTACTACTAGAGAAATTGGTAATACAAGTACATTTGCAACACCTTTTGAATTGGTTATGGGTGGAGCTCAATTGCCTGACGAAAATACCGGTATTACAGATTTATGGAGTCGTTTACTTAGAGACAAAGGCTTAGCAGAACGTATTCTTGACAATATTGAAGCGGTGAATTTTGAACCTGAGAAAAAAGCAGGAATTACTGCTTATGCTAAATTTATGAGAGCGATGACTATTGGGTATCTTGCTCAAAATTGGGAGCAAGTTCCATTAGTTAATGCAGAAGACGGAAATTCAGAATTTGTGAATAGAACAGTTGCCTTAGAAGAATCAATTAGTTTGTTAGAAAGTGCAATTTCTGATATATCAAGTGTATCCGGTTCTGCTGATTATATTAATGGTTTGATATCCTCTGAATTTGATTTTGAATCCGTATTAAATGCTTATTTAGCTCGTTACAATCTTTTTGCAGGACATTACAACGAAGCTATTAGTGCAGCTGACAATGTAGATTTGGCTTCCCGTTCTGTATGGACCTATGATGGCGTTATCAGCAGAAACCCTGTTTATGATTTTGCGGTTTATAATAATCCGGATACAAAGCCGGCTGATAACTTTGGATTAGTAAACGGTAAAGAGCCCGAAGCCGGAGACGGACGTCTTGATTTCTATTTATCTTCGCTCGACTCATTAGGTATTCCTGATAATTGTTCTTGGCCTGTTGAAGATTTAACTGGATTTTTCACTTCTGAAAGCGACCCGATTCCTGTGTATTTACCCGGTGAAATGCTTTTAATCAAGGCAGAAGCTTATGCAAGACTTAATGACCTAGGAAATGCAGTTACATATATCAACATGGTACGACAAAAAACAAATGATGTTTTTGGCGTAAATGCAGGATTAGGCCCATGGACAGGTAATACTGCCAGCCAAACGGAAGTTCTAGACGAAATATATAAAAACAGAGCTATTGAATTATTCTTTCAAGGACTTAGATTGGAGGATCATAGAAGATTCTATCCAAATTATATACCTGATGTTTATGCACCACCGTATAATGGAAATTGCTCAGTTGAAAGAAACAGAAACTTCTATCCTTATCCTTACGAGGAAAAAATTAATAATGCAAATATTCCGGCAGATCCGGAAATTTAATGACAACTAAATTTTAACTTTAAGAGGAAAGCATTGAGCTTTCCTCTTTTTTTTTGGGGGGAAACATGAACTTGCTTAAGCTAATTCGTGAAACCATAAACAAATATATTTATAATTGTCATACAAGAGATTAAATATTAATCTATTACAATCCAAACCAACATCACTCTATACGACTTATTATTAATAACTTGAAATACAAACAAGCATGCACGTCAAAAGAGTATGGTAAAATTATCAATATAATATGTCCGACATATTCTTGAAATCTGATTTTTTTTTCCATATATTTGTTAAAATAATATTTTATTAACTTATTATTAACCAAAACTTATCTAATTATGAAAAAATTTGTATTTATGCTTGCATTCCTGTTCGCAGCTATGCAAGTACTTGCCCAAAGTACGGTAACGGGTACTGTTTCAGACACAGAAGGAAACCCCTTACCCGGTGTTAATGTTTGGGTTAAAGGCTACTCCAATGTAGGTACAATAACTGATGTAAACGGTACGTTTAGCATCAGTGTTCCACAAGGAGCAAATACCTTAGGCTTTTCATTTGTAGGAATGAAAACCAAAGAAGTAGCCATTAACAACCAAACAGTGATTAATGTAACACTTGAAAATGAAGACCAAACCATTGACGATGTTGTGGTTACCGCCTTGGGTATCAAACGGAGCAAAAAGGCACTAGGCTATGCTGTTCAAGAAGTAGGAAGTGAAGAGTTAGTGCAAAGCGGTAGAACTGACATTGTAGGCGCCATGCAAGGGAAAATAGCCGGTGTTGACATTACATCTGCCGGTGGTGCCGGTGCTTCAACACGAATAGTTATTCGTGGAGCAAACTCATTAGACCCGGGAGCTGACAATCAACCCTTATTTGTAGTTGATGGAATTCCAATAAGTAACCAAACAATTTCAGGTGATGTTAGACCCAGTGCCGGAAGTAATGCATCCAGCTCAGCAGAACAATTTGCTTTTAGTAATAGGGCTATGGACATTAACCCTAATGATATCGAATCAATCTCTATTTTGAAAGGTGCTGCTGCAACTGCCCTCTATGGTGCAAGAGCTGCTAACGGTGCTGTAATTATTACAACAAAAAGTGGAAGCAAAGGGGCTACAACCATAAATTTCAGTTCAAAATTAAAAATTGATAAAGTAACCAGATTTCCTGAAATGCAAAAAACATGGGCGCGTGGTACTACTACAGCAGCCGACTTGGACGGCACCCCTGTTCCTGTTGACCCAAATGATAATTTAGGAACTTTCTGGGAATATGGTTACAAACGGGTTGACGTTGGGGAGCCTTTTATTGATAATATGAGAAACTTCTTTGAAACCGGAATGACCTACGATAATACGC
>JALSLF010000028.1 GCA_026988445.1 Bacteroidales bacterium | reverse complement strand
CTTTAAGAACAGCTTTTTTTATATCTAAAATTGGCATAATGAAAAGTTTTATTTATTTTTGTATAAATAAATAGAAATACCATGCACAAAATAAAGCATATACCGATAATTCTTTTTTCAATTTTGCTAAGTTTTACATTTTTTTCATGTTCTAGTACAAAAAATGTAAGCAACAATAGTTCAATATCTAAATCAGAATTAAAGTTAATTCTGAAAGCAGAAAAGCAAGCCGATAAAGATGGAAAAAAAGTACTTGCCGAAGGCAGAAATTTAGCATTAAACAAAAAAGCAATTATACCCGGAAGCTGCTGGAATTGGATAAATACTGTTTATAATAATGCCGGATATCCAAATAAAAACGGAAAAAGAGAAACCATTTTTAAAGGAAAGAAGAAAGGTCCTTATGCAAAAAGCAAAACGATAAAAGCCGGTGACTGGTTATATTTCATTAATCATTCATACAACAATATCGAGCATAGCGGAATATTTGTGTATTGGGTAGATTACAGGAAAAAAACAGGAATGATATTAAGTTACGGAGGAGAAAGTCGTAAACAGCCGGGCAGATACAAAGTCTATGACCTAAGACACGTGTACAATATTATTCGCCCCTCTTCTAAATAATATTAACAGTTAAATAGTTTTTTAAACTTAGGATTTTATTAGATTTTTATAATTATCATACCGGTTAAATATCTCCGAAACATAATTGTAAGGTTCAACTCCTCTGCAATAACCATATTTTACAACTTCATCTTTATAAAATTCCGGTTTTGATTTTTGAAGAATAAAATAATCAACGCTACCAGTCCATACATTGGGGTTTTTACCATATTTTTTTGCCAGCGCACGTGCATCATCCACATGTCCGGGACCTACATTATAAGCTGCCAAGACAAACTTAATTCGCTCCGTAGAATCGGGAATATCTTTTTTGTAATAATTATCCAACCATTTTAAAAATTTCACACCGGCAGCTATTTGTTTATCAGGAGGAGAATTTACACTCACACCAAAGCGTTGTGCAGTTACCGGCATCAACTGCATTAACCCAAATGCACCTGCCCAGGATTTAACATTCGGGTTAAAGCGCGACTCGGTATATATTAAAGAAGCCAACAATCTCCAGTCCCAGCCGATAAGAGCACTTTCTTTTTTTATTTCCTTATCATAAGGTGATAATTTACCTCCACCAAACGAACTAAATTTACTTTCAGCTATCCTTTTCGTACGAGGATTTTTAAAATATTTGGCAAATAAGAAGGCAAACTTATTGCTTTTTTTATATTCGGTAAGCCAATTATTAAGTTGATTTAAAAAAACAGTATCACCTTTGCTGATAGCCCATGCTAAGTTCTGCTCAAAACTAATAGGAGTACCAATATCAATATTCGGATAATAAGTTTGTGAAACCATAGCAATATGTTCATCACAAATAGTATAGTCAATTCGTCCATCAGCCACCTGTTGAATTAAATCTTCGGCTAAAAACTCAGATGTTCCAACATATTTAATAGTATCACCTATTTCTTGAGATAAACTTTTTAAACGCTCACAATACGAAGTATGAGCCTCTACGATAATATTTTTATTAGCCAGGTCAAGTGTTGAACGGATTAAATGTTTATCCAATTCTGTTTTTGTCATTTTTTCCCAGCCTTTGGGTTTTCTTTGAACCAAAACCTGACGGGTTTGCATTATTGGCTTTGTAAACTGTAAAAACTCGGTACGATCTTTTGTAACGGTAAGCCCCATAGCCAAAATATCGCATGTACCTTCTTGTAAGGTTCTAAACGTATTTTTAAGATTATAGTTGGTTTGTACCTCAAGCGATACCCCAAGATGGTTTGCAAAGGCTTTTGCCAACTCATAGTTAAAACCCATAGGTTGCCCTTTGTAAATGAAATAATCTACTGAATTAAAATCAGTTATAATAATTAGCTTCCCTCGCTTCTTTATTTCCTCAATACGGTTGGTTTGATGATGCTTTTGAAAACGATTATCGGTAGAATTAGTAGTATTACAAGATATGGAAAGAAATAAAAAAAAGTAAATAAAGACGGTAAATAATTTATTCATGACTGAGGACTATTTAATTCAGCCCTAATTTAGCAAATAAATAAGACAATCCCAAACAGCTAATTCTTAAAACGCCAAGCCACGCCAAATTTAAATATAGTAGTATTCATAGGATAATAGCTTACCGGATAATAAAAATCATCACTTAGAAATTGAAAACTAACATTTTCATACTTAAAAAATAATAAAACACTTTGTACACGCATATCCAAATACATATTTAGTATTGGATAAGCTCCGGTTTTCATCTCCCTCCCCAAATAAAACTGCCCGGTTACCGGTGCATAAGACAAAGCATCAAACTCGGTAGAATAATAAACTTCGTAGCCAAGATGAAGGTGAAGAGCTGTTTTATACCAATAGTTAAAATATAAACTATGATAAAACACAAATTCAGGAATGCTAACTACCGTATTATTATCGGCATATTGCCAAACAGCTTTATTCATACTTGAAAATTTCCCAAAATTAAACTCTTTTTCAACAGAAGCAGAATAAGCTCTAAAACCTTTCTTTAGTTGTGCAGGGTATGCCAAAGAATCAAAATAGATATAATTACCCAAGTTAGCAGCATTTAATTGAATTTTCATGGAGTATTCAGGAATTTCAAAAGCCATATCTATTCGAACAACATCTTTTTTGTTAAAATCATTATCCCAAATAAAATGATTAGTGTAATAATACTGCTCCATAAAAGCAGGCTCACGGCGATATGCATCAAATGTTAAAGACAAATAGGCAGGAAAATTATTAAATAAGAAATTTCTTTGCAAATTTAAAGTTCCACGAAAGTCATTTTGCTTATATCCTGTAATATAGTAATAACTGTTGAACCGGTATAAAAACTTTTTAAAGGTTCCGACCGATTTAAAGACAGTTTTAATATTATGATAATAATCTACCTGAGGTTTCCATACATAACCCTTAAAAGTATAGTTGCCAATTATTTCGTAAACGGCACCCACCGAATTAAGTACCTCGGCATTTTGATAACTTATATTGTTAAATGTCCAGAAAACGGAATTATCCCATTTCTTAAGATTAATAGAATCGGTAGTCCACTCTTTGCTGATTAAAATATCGCGATACACATTGCTTAATGTATCATCGTCATAATAAGTGCGGTAATTATGCTCATAATTAAAAACATAATTCAATTTCCCTATTGGTTGATATATCTTTTGTTCAAGTGTGTCATCAACAATTACAGTTTTAGTATATCCAAACTTATATTCTTGCGAGACAAAAAAATCAAATTTATACAGTTGTGAATATGCTCCAACAATGCGAGGCTTTGTTAAATTAGGGTCAGTAATGCCATTCAACTGAATACCACCACTTTCTTGCAAACGGAACTTATTACGAATCAAAGCCGCATAAATAGAATATTTATCTCCGGTATATCCGGTAAAAAAATTTAAAGTATGCTCAGAAACTTTAGACTGTTGAAACATTCCATCCCCGGATTGTAATTCGTACCTAATCCCATAATTAAACTTTTTGTTTACATTTTGAGTATAAAGAAGATGTAAATTATTTTCATTCCACTTTTTTGTACTCATAAAATATTTAATTTCGGCATAAGGAGTAGGCGAAAAATAAAATTTTTGCTTTTGGGGAGTAAGAAGATATTGGGCAAACTCATTCTCGGGAAGAAAATCAGTAAAAGGTTTATCTAAATCATTAAAAAAAATATTAGAAACGTACTCTGAACCAATATTTCCTAAGGAGCTAAATGAAATATTGTTTTTTTCAATATCATTATAGATATGAAAACGTGGAAGTAGGGTATCAAAAGAAGCAATACGAACTAAATAACCATCCTCTAAAGTCCATGATGTCAAAGGAGGTAAAGAGTCATTTTCTTCTTCATTATCAGGTAATTTTTTGTCTTCTTTGACATTTTTAAATTGCGCAGACGATAAAAAATATATGAAAAAAATTGAGCTATAAAGTAAAAACAGTCTTAATTTAAGCACTTTAATAATCATAATATATTTGTTTATAATAGCTTAGCTACAAAAACATTGTGCGTAAACAATAAAAAAGCAAAACTAATTAAGTTAGGAGTAAGAACAAAATAAAAAAGGCTATCATTTAAATTTGACAGCCTTTTTTTTAATATTGTATAGTCACTGCTATTTTTCGTCTTTCTTTTTATCTTCGTTATCCTCAGATTTAGACTCCTCTTTTTTTGCATCTACACTTTCGTCCTTAGTTTCAGATTTAATATCTGCAACTTTTTCATCGCTTTTCTCTACTGCTTCATCTAACTTAGTATCTTCTACATTCGATTCTGTTTTAGCAGCTACAGTATCTGTCGATTTTTTCTTTCCTCTTCTGGAACGTCTTGTAGTTTTGGCTTTTTCTTCTTTCTTAGCCAACATATTTTCGTTATAATCTACCAGCTCAATAATACACATTTCGGCATTATCTCCTAAACGTGTTCCCGTTTTTAGAATACGTGTATAACCTCCGTTTCTATTGGCAACTTTAACAGCAACGTCTCTAAATAGTTCAGTAACCGCATATTTATTTTTCAAATACCCGAATACTACTCTACGCGAATGAGTTGAATCATCCTTTGATTTCGTAATAAGTGGTTCAACATACATTCTAAGTGCTTTTGCTTTTGCAACAGTCGTTTGAATACGTTTGTGTAGAATCAAAGACGATGCCATATTAGAAAGCATAGCTTTTCGGTGCGCACTTTTCCGTCCTAAATGATTAAATTTCTTTCTGTGTCTCATTATCGTATGATTAATCCTTGTCTAATTTATACTTACTTATATCCATACCAAAAGTTAAGTTCATGTTAACCAGTAAATCATCAAGCTCTGTCAATGATTTTTTACCAAAATTTCTGAACTTTAACAAATCGTTCTTATTGTACACAACAAGGTCGCCAAGTGTATCAACATCAGCTGCTTTCAAGCAGTTTAGTGCACGAACGGATAAATCCATATCCACTAATCGCGTTTTCAGTAATTGACGCATATGCAATACTTCTTCATCAAATTC
>JALSLF010000027.1 GCA_026988445.1 Bacteroidales bacterium | reverse complement strand
GTCAAAGCGATTTAGATGCTGCACAAGCAGAATACGAAGCCGCCCAAGCATCAGTTGAAGCTGCCGAAGCAAATTTGCGACTTACTAAAATCAATCTGGGCTATACACGTATAAAGTCGCCTATTTCCGGTTTAATCGGAAAATCGAATGCTAAAGAAGGAGAATACGTAGGAAGAAGTCCAAATCCGGTTATATTAAATACGGTTTCACGGATTGATACTATTTTAGTAGAGTTTTTTATTACCGAAGCGGAATATTTGCGCTTTTTTAGAAGTATTAATCAAGACAAGGCAAAAAAATATGATAAAGGAAGCACCTTAGAGCTAATACTTGCTGATGGTTCAGTTCATGATTTTAAAGGAAAAATAAATTTTATCAACCGAAATGTAGATCCAAAAACCGGAGCTATTCTATTACAGGCATCTTTTCCTAACCCCAAGCGTTTAGTACGTCCGGGTCAGTATGCAAAAGTTAAAGCTTTGGTTGAAATTGCCGATAGTGCGCTAATAGTTCCTCAAAGATGTGTACGCGAGTTACAAGGAAAATATTCGGTATATATAGTTAATCAAGAAAATAAAGTAGAAAACCGCCAAATTGATGTTTCCGGTTTTTATCAAGATTATTATGTAGTTTCTTCAGGCTTAAATGCCGATGATAAAGTTGTTTTTGAAGGGATACAAAAAGTAATACCCGGCATGTTAGTGAGTCCTGAAATTGTTGAATTCAAAAGTCAATCACCAAATAAATAAGCTATGGAAGAAAAGAAAGGGAATTTTTTTGTCCACAGACCCATTGTGGCGATGGTGATTGCCATAATAATTGTAATTGTCGGCTTAATCAGTTTATTGGGTTTACCTATTGAGCAATACCCAAATCTTACCCCCCCGATTGTTCAAGTTAGAGCTGCATATACCGGTGCAAATGCTTTAAATGTTGAAGAGTCGGTTGCTACTCCTTTAGAACAAAAAATCAATGGTGTGGACAATATGATTTATATGAAATCCACAAATGCCAACGATGGCACCATGAATATTCAGGTTTCTTTTGAAGTGGGTACCGACCCGGATATGAATACCGTACTTACGCAAAACCGTGTATCGGCGGCTTCGGCAAAATTACCTGCGGCAGTTACTAAATTAGGGGTAACTACCGAAAAATCTTTACCAAGCACATTAATGCTTATTACTTTAACTTCGGACGGTAGATACGATCAAAATTTCTTGGGAAATTATGCATTGATTCATATTAGTGATCAGTTGGCGCGAATAAGGGGTGTCGGGAGTGTTAATGTTTTAGGAGCTTCGGAGTATTCTATGCGGATATGGATTAAGCCGGACCGCCTTTCGCAAATGGGAATTACCGTACCGGAGATTATAAATGCCATTAATGAACAAAATGTATTAGTTCCCGGTGGTAAGTTTGGTGCTGAACCGGCTCCTGCGGGAACAGAGTTTACCTATACCGTACGTATGCCGGAACGTTTTAATTCACCCGAAGCTTTTGGGGAAATTGTGATACGTACCGAGCCAAACGGAGCTCAAGTTAAATTAAAAGATATTGCCAGCATAAATCTTGGAGTAGAAACATACAGCGCTTTCACACGTTTTAATGGCGAAACTTGCTCAATCATAGCATTATATCAAGCTCCCGGTTCTAATGCTGTGGAATTGAAAGAAAAAGTGATTGAAGAAATGGAGCGTTTAAAGCACAATTTTCCCGAATCGGTAAAATATACCGTTTCCATGGATACTGTTGCACCTATTACTGCAGGAATTAAAGATATTGTAATTACCCTGTTTGAAGCACTCTTTCTGGTAATTCTTGTAGTATTTATTTTTATACAAGATTGGCGGGCTACTTTAATACCTACAATTGCAATTCCGGTTTCGCTAATTGGAGCATTTATATTTTTTCCAATATTGGGTTTTACGATTAATGTACTTTCATTACTTGGTTTGGTTTTAGCAATAGGTATTGTAGTTGATGATGCAATTGTTGTAGTTGAAGCTGTACAAGTAAATATTGAAAACGGAATGAGTGCTAAAGAAGCTACCTTGGATGCCATGCGTAAAGTTACAGCACCGGTTATCGCAACTACTTTAGTTCTCGTAGCCGTGTTTATTCCCGTTGCCGGAATGGCGGGTATCACCGGAAGGCTTTATCAACAATTTGCGATAACTATAGCCGTTTCGGTAATTGTATCTTCAATAAATGCGCTCTCATTAAGTCCTGCTCTTTGCTCTATATTATTAAAAAAGCCGGTTAAATATAAAGGTCTGCTCGGTAATTTTTTCGGGAAATTTAATAATTGGATGGGACGCTCTACCGATTCATATATGAGTTTTACCAATGTGGTAACCCGTAAGTTAAAACGAAGTGCCATTTTTATTGTGATTATAAGCATAGCTGCAGGCTTATTCGGGAAAATGGTGCCCGGCGGTTTTATCCCCGAAGAAGATATGGGCTACTTTTTTGTAAACTACCAATTACCGGATGCTGCATCTTTACAACGTTCGGATGTAGTGGCAAAAAAAATTGAGAAAATAATGAAAGAACATCCGGATATTAAATACGTAACTAATTCTACGGGTTATTCAATGCTTTCGGGTGCTATGTCCACAAATACCGGTTTTATTTTTGCCAGCTTAAAACCTTGGGACGAAAGGGAAAAAACGGCAAAAGAAATTATTCAGGATATAAATATTCAATTAGCCGGAGCAATAAAAGATGCTGATGCTTTTGCTTTTGGCCCGCCGGCGATACCCGGTTTGGGAAATGGTTCTGGTTTTAGCATCATGCTGCAAGATAAAGGCGGAAATACACCCCAATATCTTGCGGAAAATTTGATAAAATTCATAAAAGCTGCAAGTGCACGTCCTGAAATTGCTCGTGCATTTTCTACATTTACGGCAACAGTTCCGCAAAGGTATATGGATGTAGATAAAGAAAAAGCATTAAAATTAGGCATTAAGCTCAACGATTTATATTCAACGGTTGGTGCTTTTATGGGAGGTGCATACGTGAATGACTTTACTCGATTTGGTCGTCTATATAAGACCTATATTCAAGCCGAACCCCAATACCGGAATAAAGTTTCAGATATTAATAACTTTTTTATCAAAAATAAAGATGGAGCTATGGTGCCTTTGGCTACACTGGTTGATGTAAAAAATATTACGGGACCTGAATATACTACCCGTTTTAATTTATACCGTTCTGCCGAAGTTACGGGAACTCCGGCGCCGGGTTATACATCAGCCGAAGCAATGGAGGCTTTAGAGGAGGTAGCTTCCGAGGTCTTACCTGCCGATATGGGATATTCATGGAATGCCATGTCCTTTCAGGAGAAAAAAGCCTCGGGCTCACTCGCCATGATTCTGACCTTTTCTTTGGTTTTTGTATTTTTGATATTGGCTGCTCAATACGAAAGCTGGTCTTTACCATTAAGTATTTTATTGGGTACGCCTTTTGCTATTTTTGGAGCCTTACTGGCTTTATGGTTGGCTCGTTTGGGAAGTACTACTTTTGAAAATAATATTTTCGCACAAGTTTCTTTTGTGATGTTAATAGGAATGGCAGCCAAAAATGCCATTTTAATTGTTGAATTTGCCAATGATGAATTTAAAAAAGGTTTAAGTCTGTTTGATGCCGCCATTAAAGCTGCTAAATCGCGTTTCAGACCTATTTTGATGACTGCATTTTCATTTATTTTGGGGATTTTCCCTTTGGTTATTGCCAGCGGCTCGGGTGCCGAAGCACGTAAGGTAATGGGAATGACCTTGCTGGGTGGAATGTCCTTGGCTACATTGTTGGGTGTTTTTCTTTATCCTATGCTTTTTGTAGCTATTGGTAAATTATTCAAATACGAACAAAAAAGAGATGCCGAAATAAAGCAATCTACTATAAAAAGTTAAAAAAAATGAAAAAACTAATATATCTGGTAATTTTATTACTGCTGCTTACGGCAAGTTGTAAAATGGGGCCGAACTTTAAAAAGCCGGTTTTGAACAATCCTGCCGCATTTTTAAACGATAGTTTAAAAGGTGATACAATAGTTTATGATAGCTTATACAATGATTCTATTATGAATCTTGCATGGTGGGAATTATTTCAAGACAGTAGTTTGCAGCATCTTATTCAAAAAGCAGTTAATAACAATCAGGATTATTTAATAGCTATATCGCGCTTAGACGAAGCACGTGCTAATTTAGGATATGTAAAAGCCGATTTATATCCAAAAGTTGATATATCTGCCGAAGCAAAAAGATCAAAAATGAATTTATTGGGTACAACAGACGAAGCTTTGAACCGCTTTTCAATTGCTCCGGTTGTTTCTTGGGAAATTGATTTTTGGGGTAAAGTGAGACGAGCAACAGAATCGGCAAAAGCTTCGCTTTTAGCTACCGAGTACAGTAAACAAAAAATAATGATTAGTTTAATATCAGATGTAATCAGTAATTATTTTTTATTATTAGATTATAAGGCAAGATATGATATTTCAAAAAAAACCTACAAATCGCGTAAAGAATATTTAGGTATTATAACTGCCCGCTTTGAAAAAGGTATTGTTCCCGAAATTGATCTTAATCAAGCCCAAATTCAAGAGGCACAAGCCGAAGCTGCTGTTTATTTATACCAACGTTTAATTAAAAAAACAGAATATATTTTGCATATTTTAATTGGCGAAAATCCTGGGAAAATCGATACAGATAAAAAATTAACCGAACAAATTATTCCACCGGAAATTCCACCCGGTTTGCCGTCTCAATTACTTGAAAGGCGACCCGATATTCGCGAAGCGGAACAAGTTTTAGCTGCTCAAAATGCACAAATCGGTGTGGCGCAAGCTATGCGTTTCCCTTCATTTAGTCTTACAGCATTGTTTGGTTTGGGCAGTAACGAATTAAGTACATTAAGCTCTGCCGATGGATTAATATGGTCGGTTGGAGGGCAAATGCTCGGACCATTATTCAATTTTAACAAAAACAAACGCAGGGTTGATGTGGAACGCGAACGAACAAAGCAAATGCTTTTAAGCTATGAAAAGACAGTACTAACCGCTTTTAGTGAAGTAGAAGATGCTTTGGTTGAAATTAATACGTACAAAA
>JALSLF010000026.1 GCA_026988445.1 Bacteroidales bacterium | reverse complement strand
GTTTTCATTTTATCAGCATGCATAAAAGGCGACATTTCGTAATATATATTTGGAGCTTCCCAATAAGTACGTTCCTCACTTTGGAAACCAAAAGGGGTTAATGTTCGGTTATAAGCTCCGCTTCGTGCAATTCCTGCTGCAAACAAATCGGAATGCGAAAGTAAATTAGCTACCATAAAAGCACCATACGAGTGTCCTGCACAAGCAACTCTATTACGGTCAATATATCCCAATTTATCTACTGCATCGATAGCTGCTTTGGCATTTGCCACCAGTTGCGGAATAAAAGTGTCGTTAGGCTCTTCGTTTCCTTCACCTACAATAGGGAAAGCAGCATCGTCAAGAACAACATAACCGCGAGTTACCCAATAAATCATACTACCGTAATACGGATAGGTAAATTCGTTTGGATTGGCGGTGCTTTGCGATGCACTTTTTTTATCCTTAAATTCAGTTGGATATGCCCAAAGGAGCATCGGCATTTTTTCTTTCTTATTCATATCATAACCCACAGGCAGATACAATGTTGCCGAAAGCTCAAGTCCATCATCGCGTTTATATTTAATTACTTCTTTGTGTACGTTTTGAATGCTTTTAAACGGATTTTCAAAAAAAGTAAGTTGCTTGTTGGCAATTCTTTTTTTAACGTTTCGCAGATAATAATTCGGGTACTCTGTAGGTGCTTCTATTCGTACTAAAATTTCACCTTTTTTCATATTAATAGCTCGGTATAAACTCTCTTTTTTATCAGTATAATTCGATTGATATAATCTAAGTGTCTTTTTCGTTTTAAGATTTATTTTGTCAACAAAGGGGAACTGACCTTTTTTAGAATATCCATCGCCTAAAAGAAAAGCATTGTCTTTTTCTAAGTAGATTACATCTTCACCATATTGGTTTTGCGTTCGTACAAAACTTCCCGGATCGCTGTATCTGTCTTGATAATTCCTGTCAAAAAGAATTAAGGGTTTCTGCTTATTATCCGAAGGATTAAAAACATAAATTTTAGTATTACGCGTGTTCCACCAATAATCATATGCTATTGCAATTTTATTATTAGCCCATAAAATTCCCGAATAACGATTAATGGTTTTTAATATGGATTTTGGTGATTCGTTGAAAGGTGCCGGTAATTCAAAAACTTCATCTCTGAATTGAACTTTGTTTTCAGGGTCGCCGCCATCAAGTGCTTCTGCCCAATACAGGGTAGCCGGTTTATCTGCGCGCCACCATAAGCTACGCTTACCTTTGCGGGTAGCCATAAATCCTTTGGGTAAAACTTCGGTTAAAGGAACTTCGTTAATGGTTTTTACAAATGTTCCATCGCTTTTATAAATATCTGTTTTTGCAGGAAAACGATAATATGGAACAATATACGAAAAAGGTTTGTGTATGCTGCTTACTAAAACATAGTTTCCGTCAGGTGAAAAATCAATAGATCGATACATACCGGCGTCTTTCCATTTTGATTTTGTACCGTCTAAATTTACTTTATAAAGTTCAGAACGTGCCAACTGTTCAAAATTGAATTCATCATTTGGGTTTTTGAGTAGGTCTTGATACGTTCTGTTTTGTGCCTTTTCGCCTGAACTGCTTGTAACAGTAGGTCCTGTCGGGACAGCATTCTCTGTGTCAATTAATTCTTTACGGTCAGTAGGTAAAAATTTTACTAATAGGGAATTACCCGATTTAAACCATACTGCCGGGTTGCCTAAGTTGGCATTTAGTTTTGCTTTGCTTATTTTTTTGGCTTTTGCCGATTTTAAATCTACAAACCACAATTCTACACCATCATCTACGGTGTTCGTAAAGGCTAACTTAGTCTGTTTCGGCGACCATGAAAAATTTGCTAATCTTGGATTTTTCGGGAGTCCTGTTACTTGGGTTTCCTCTTTTGATAGTAATTTTTTTACCTTAATGTTGTTGTAATAAGTAGTTCGGCTACCAATATTTGTTTTCGGATTAATACGTAAGCCGCCTAAGCGTAATTCTTTTTCCGAAAGTTCTGCTATTGATTTATAGCTGTCTCTGTATCTTAATACCATATATTCGCCCTTGTCATCTATTAAAACAGAAGGGGCACGGGGTACATCTACCAATTCTAAAATTTCTTTTGGTGGTTTTTGATACTTTAAATTTTCTTGCGCAGTAAGTTGAACTGAAAAACAGAATATCAGTGCGCTTGCAATCATCATTTTAATACTTGTTGTTTTTTTTCTCATAATCATAGATTTTAGTTACCGAATATTTAATTGTGTAAATTTACAAATTTCGGACATCAATACAGAAAATAAAATGTAAATCATATATTCCAATCAAATATTTTTTTATCTTTGCACTCTATTTAGAATGATTTTAAATAACAAGGTGTTGATTTTTAAACTAATCAATATTTTTTACTAAAATACAATAATATGGCAAAGCAAGATGACGATATTATATTAAATGAATATAGCAATAAAGATTATGAAGCCGGTTTTGTAACCGATATAGAGACCGAAGTTTTTGAAAGAGGTTTAAACGAAGATATTATCCGCAGACTATCAGAAAAAAAAGGCGAGCCTGAATTTATGTTAAATTTTCGTTTGAAAGCATATCGCCGGTGGTTGGAAATGGAAGAGCCTGATTGGGCTTTACTTGAATATGAAAAACCTGATTTTCAGGCAATAAGTTATTATGCTGCACCAAAAAGCACTGCTAAGTATGATAGTTTAGATGAGGTGGATCCGGAATTAATCAAAACTTTTGAAAAGCTTGGAATTCCTTTAAACGAACAAAAAGCATTAGCCGGTGTTGCTGTTGATGTGGTAATGGACAGTGTTTCGGTACATACCACTTTTCAAGAAACTTTAAAAGAAAAAGGAATAATCTTTTGTTCCATTAGCGAAGCTATCCGTGAACATCCTGATTTGGTTGAAAAATACCTTGCCTCCGTTGTACCTATTGGTGATAATTATTATGCAGCTTTAAATTCAGCAGTGTTCTCTGATGGCTCATTTGCTTATATCCCCAAAGGAGTGCGATGTCCTATGGAATTATCTACTTATTTTCGTATTAATCAGGGAAATACAGGGCAGTTTGAACGTACCTTAATTATCGCTGATGAAGGCTCGTATGTGAGTTATTTGGAAGGTTGTACCGCACCGCAGCGTGATGAAAATCAACTGCATGCTGCTGTTGTAGAAATTGTGGTGATGAAAGATGCCGAAGTAAAATATTCTACCGTTCAAAATTGGTATCCAGGTGATAAAGAAGGAAAAGGCGGTGTATATAATTTTGTTACCAAACGCGGTATTTGCAAAGGAGATAATTCTAAACTCTCATGGACACAGGTTGAAACTGGTTCGGCGGTTACCTGGAAATATCCGAGTACAATACTTAAAGGTGATAATTCCGTTGGTGAATTTTATTCTGTTGCGGTTACCAATAATCATCAACAAGCCGATACGGGTACTAAAATGATACATCTTGGTAAAAATACTAAAAGCACCATTATTTCAAAAGGTATTTCTCTTGGGCATAGTAATAACAGCTATCGCGGATTAGTAAAAATTGGTGGTAAAGCTGAAAATTCACGTAATTTTTCGCAATGTGACTCTTTATTAATCGGTGATAAATGCGGTGCACATACATTTCCTTATATTGAATCGGAAAACCCGACGGCAATAGTGGAGCATGAAGCAACTACTTCAAAAGTGTCGGAAGATGAAGTGTTTTATTGTAATCAGCGAGGCTTGGATACCGAACAAGCGGTTAGCTTGATCGTAAACGGATTTGCAAAAGAAGTTTTAAACCAATTGCCTATGGAGTTTGCTGTTGAAGCACAAAAGTTATTATCGCTAACTTTGGAAGGAAGTGTAGGGTAAAATTTACAAATTAATTAGTTATTTACCGGATAAGTTTATAATGGATAATTTTAATTTATTAATAAATAGCATTAGAAATATTCATAATTCGTTGTATAAAAATGCAGTGAATTCGGTAAATATAAGTTTGACTTTTAGAAATTGGTTGATAGGGTATTATATTGTTGAATATGAACAAGAAGGAAAAGACAGAGCCCAATACGGAGCTAAATTGCTTGAAAATATAGCACTAAAATTAAAAGAAATTAGAGGCTTAGATGTTCGATCTTTAAGAAATTTCAGGCGATTTTACAAATTTTATCCGCAAATAGGGTTTTATTTAAAACGGGGGTCGGTGACCACCGAATTAATGGAGGTAGTACCCAAAAGAACACTTGCAAAATATGATGATGAAACTCTTCAAAGAGGAGATTTAATTCTGCATAAACTTTCTTACACTCATATTGAGCAGTTATTAAGAATTGATGATGATTTAAAACGTGCCTTTTACGAAATTGAGTGTATTAAAGGAACATGGAGTGTACGAGAATTGAAAAGGCAAATAAACAGTTTATATTATGAAAGATCCGGCTTATCTAAGCAGCCTGAAAAGCTTTCGGAAATTAATTTGCAAAAAGCTGAGCACTTTAAAACTCATGACTTTGTCAAAAATATATATGCCTTTGAATTTCTTGATATGAATTTGAAAGATATTGTTGAAGAAACTGATTTAGAAAAAGCATTACTGGATAATTTGCATGAGTTTATTTTGGAGTTAGGGACAGGTTTTTGTTTTGAAGCACGGCAAAAACGAATTTTAATCGGAGAAAAATATTATTTTATTGATTTAGTATTTTATCACCGGATACTTAAATGTCATGTACTAATTGATTTGAAAATTGGAGAATTTGAACATGGAGATATTGGACAATTAAATACCTATTTAAATTATTTTAAGCAAAATATTTGTGAAAAAAATGATAATTTGCCTGTTGGAATATTACTGGTAGCTGAAAAAGATACTACCTTAGTGAAATATGCTACAGGAGGGATGGATAAAAATATTTTTGTTCAAAAATATCTGATAAAATTACCAAGTGAAAATAAATTAAAATTATATATAGAAAACGAATTAAAAAACTTGAATTAAATATACAAAAATGAGCAAAACATTAATAAAAATAGAAGATTTACATGCTTCAATTGAAGGTAAAGAAATATTAAAAGGTATTAATTTGGAAATTAAAGAAGGTGAAGTGCATGC
>JALSLF010000025.1 GCA_026988445.1 Bacteroidales bacterium | reverse complement strand
GACTATATCAAAGCTTGAACTATTAAAAGAACTATACGGCAAAATAATTATTCCGCAAGGTGTTTTTGAAGAAATAGAAGAAGGCAAAAATAAAGATTATTATACTGATTTATCTGCTATTGACTGGATAGAAATAAAATCAATAACTGATAGGGAACCGCTAAAATACATCAGCGACTTAGACAAAGGCGAAGCAGAAGTGATTGTTCTTGCTAACGAGCTGAAAGCTGATTTATTAATAATTGATGAAAAAGCAGGACGAGAATTTGCTAATCATTTTAATTTAAAATTAACGGGCACAATTGGCGTTTTGCTTAAATCCAAAGAATTAGGCTTGATAAATAAAATCAAACCTTTATTACATACAATGAAAGAAAATGGTATTTGGTTAAATCATAAATTCATAGATAAAGTTCTAAAAATAGCAAATGAATAAAAGATTGCTCCATGCCATTAGGTTGGTAATCTGTGTTTTGTATGGCGTTCTTTTAGCCAGCACTGTACCATACAAAACACAAACAGCCTGTTTATATTCAAAATGTCTTATCAGACGATTTGAAGTTTAATTTTTAATTAATAATCATCTAATATCTAATTGATATGAAAAAGTCGAGAATGCTGATAAAGCTAAAACGCATGACCGGACCCGGAAGGCGTGTAATTGCCGGAAGAAGACGCGAGGAAAAGCCGGATGAAAAGACGGTAATCATGAAAGGAAAGGTTACGGCAAGGGTGTTGAATGTTCGTGATGAGATGAGCCTTGATAGTAATGTTGTCGGAAAATTAAAGAAAAATGAAACGGTTGAAATCATTGGTATTGAGGATGATTGGTTTGAAATTCTTTTTAATGATGCATCGGCTTTTGTATCGGCAAAATTTATTAATCCGCTGATAAAAACAGGTGTTGTTACGGCAAAATTGCTTAATGTTCGTTCTTTACCTAATATTGAGTCGGAAGTGGTGGGGAAACTGAAAAAAGATAAAAAAGTAATTGTCGTTGATGAATTGGATAATTGGTTGCGTATAAAATATAAGTACTCATTTGCTTATGTATCATCTAAATATATTGATTTAAGTGCCAAAAAGAAAAAAGAGTTTTTGTATCAGAACCGTAAATTTCTAAAATTGGATTTAGAACCGGAAACAAAACTTCCTGTTGAAGGTTCGCGCATTGAAATGCGTGTACGCCAAACTTATAACAAATACGGTAATTTACTGAAAGCTTTAAGTGATTATCTGGGTATTGATTTGGCAAGTGCAATTGCTGTTATTGCTGTAGAAAGTGGAGGTAAAGGTTTTGATGAGGGCAAAGTATTGATACGTTTTGAAAATCACCTTTTTTATAGATATTGGGGAAAAGAAAACGAAAAAGTATTTTTTGAACATTTTACTTTTAATAAAGATAAATATTGGCTGGGACATAAATTCCGGAAAAATAAGCGTGATGATTGGCAAACTTTTCATGGCGACCAAGATAAAGAACACGATGTTTTGAACTTTGCCCGTAAATTAGACAAGCAAGCTGCATATATGTCGATAAGTATGGGCTTGGCGCAAATTCTCGGGAGCAATTCAAAAATACTTGGTTATGAAAATGCAGTGGATATGTATGAAAATTTCAGTAAAGATATTCGTTATCATATTTTGGGTTTGTTTGACTTTTTAAGTCCACGCATGGTTAAATATTTGAAAAATAACGAATTTGTAAATTTTGCATCCTATTATAATGGAAAAGGGCAGGCGCGTCGTTACGGAAAATGGATACAAGATCATTACGAAGCATTTCCCGAAGAGCTTGTTTAGTTTTTATTATAACAACAACTTAATTCAGCTACTATTTTATTGATTTTGTGAATGTGCCCTTTTTTTCTTTTATTCGCTTATTTACACATTCATTCATCCACCGGTAGTCGGACAAGTTTCACTTATTCATTTATTAATATGCATTCTGAAATAATTAGTCAGTATTCGCTTTGGTATATATTGCCTATTGGCGTTTTTGCTGCATTGTTGAGTTTACTTTTATATTTTAAAGATGAAAAACTTTCCGGTTTAAATTTGTGGAAGATATATTTGTTGGCAGGACTGCGTTTTTTATCTGTTTTTTTTATCGCTGTTTTTCTTTTATCGATTGTTTTTAAATATTTGCGTGTAAAAATTGAGCCGCCGGTAATTCTTTTTGTACAGGATAATTCGGCTTCTTTAAAAAATGTAGTTGATAAGCAATACCTTTCTAATATATCCGTAATGCTTGATGACTTAGAAGATGATTATCAAGTACAAAAACTTTCGTTTGGCGAAAAATTGAAAGACAGCTTAGTTTTTGATTTTACGGATAAGGAAACCGATTTTTCGGCGATGTTTGATGAAATTAAGAAAAAATTTACCGGCTACAATATTTCTGCACTAATTATTGCTTCTGATGGTATTTATAATCGCGGATTAAATCCCGAATATTCGATAAAAAATTTTAATTATCCTGTTTATACAATTGCTCTCGGTGATTCTGCAAGAAAGAAAGATATTTATATACAAGATGTATTTAGTAATCCCATTGCATTTGCGGGCGATGAGTTTCCTGTTGAACTTAGAATTGCCGGTACAGGATTTAAAAATCAAAAAACAAGTTTAAAGGTGTATTCAGAAGGTAAATTATTGGTTGACAAACCTATAAATATTAATTCCGATGATTTTTTTCTAAAAACTACCATATATATTAATGCGGAAGGAAAAGGTTTACAAAATTATAAAATTGTACTTAGCGCTTTGGTGGGTGAATATACCAAAGCAAATAATATCCGAAATATAGCGGTTGATATTATTAATGATAAAAAGAAAGTTTTAATTCTTGCAGAAGCACCGCATCCTGATATTGCAGCCCTAAGGAAAGCCTTGCAATCGAACAAAAACATACTTACCGATTATTATACTATTGATCGATTTAATAAACAAATAACTGATTATCAGCTAATTATTTTGTATCAGCTTCCTAATGTGCGTACTATTCAAAATTTAATTTTAAAAATAAAAAATGCTAAAATACCGGTACTTTTTGTACTTGGCTCACAAACTGATATTGCAAAACTAAATAATTTGAATATTGGAATTAAAATATTAAAAAACAATAAGTTAAACGATTATGTTATTCCTAGTTTTAATAAACAATTTAATTTATTTGAAACTTCTGAAATAGCACAATCGGATTTTGACAATTTCCCGCCTTTAATTGTTCCTTTTGGTGATTATATTTTAGATGTTCCTGCCGATGTTCTTTTTTATCAGAATATTAAGGGTGTAAAAACCGATAAACCTTTACTGTTTATTTTTTCGGGTGGGCAAAACGGATTTGTGCGTAGCGGTTTTATTTGCGGCGAAAATATTTGGCGTTGGCGTATAGAGGATTATCTGGAACATAAAAATCAGCAACGCTTTGATGCTTTGATTAACCGTTTGGTACACTATCTTTCGTTAGATGTTAAAAAAGAGCGTTTTAGAATTAAAACGAAACGAATTATTAAAGAAAATGAAGCGGTAGTTATTCATGCCGATTATTATAATAAAAGCTATGAGCTTAATAATCAACCGGAAGTTACATTAGATATAAGTAATAGTAAACAAGAGCATTTTAAATATATTTTTTCTCGTAGCGGAAATTCATATGTTGTGAATGCGGGGCAGTTAGCTGTTGGGAAATACTTTTTTCGTGCCGAATTGATTGACGGAACTGAAAAGTTTCTAAAAACCGGTGAGTTTTTAATAATGCCTGTAAATATTGAATTAATAAATACGCAAGCCGATTATGCTATGATGTACCGTATTGCAAAAGAAACAGGTGCTGAAATGTTTAGTCAAGACAGTATCTCTAAACTTCCCAATGCAATAAAAGCAAATAAAAATATTAAAGCTGTATCGTTTACTACTACTAATCTTGTAAATTTGATTGAACTTAGGTGGTTGTTTTTTGTTATAGTTGCTTTGTTATCGGGCGAGTGGTTTTTTAGAAAGTTTTGGGGAACGTATTAAAATTGATAGGCTTGAATTGGTAAACTGTTGAATGGTTAAATTGTTGAATGGTTAAATTGTTAAATGGCTAAATTGTTGAATGGCTAAAACTTGTCCGACTACCGGCGGGTTGTTGATACTTGTCTGACTTTTGACGAGTGGTTACACTGGTTACTGGTTTCTGGTCTCTGGTTACTGGTAACTTGTTGCTGGTAGCTGGTGAGTAATCGGTAATAAAATAATTATCTGTGCAAATTTGTCTTTACGTGGGATAAACATATTTTCCGAAGGCAAGTTTGGTGTTTTAAGTGTTTTTAGAGGTTAAAAAATAGATACAAAAATTGTTGAATGCCTAAAACTTCAAGGCTTTGGCAGACTGTTACCGGTTTTCTGTTTTTGTTATTCGATTGTTTCATTCAATCATTCAATCATTTTATTCTACCAGTCTTTTTACAAGTTTTTCAATATCTTGTTCGCCGTTTTGTACCGATAATATTTTATGATTGCTGTTGATAAGGTAAAGTAGGGGAGTGCCGTAAACATAATATTTTTCTCTGAAATCAGATATTTCATTCTCATCATGACAATTAATCCATTCTAAATCCATATCTTCAACTTTCTTTTTCCATGCTTTAGCATCTTTATCAATATTTACCGCAAAAATTTCAATATTTTTTTCTTGTAATTTTGGATAGTATTGTTTTAAAATTGTCGAGCTTTTTGTACAATGTCCGCAATTAGCCGACCAAAAATAAAGCAGTACGAATTTGGCTTCTGTTTGATGTAATGACAGGTATTCGCCACTGATGCTTTCAAGGGTCAAGTCAGGAGCTATATTTCCCGGAAGGCACTGAGAAAGTAGATCACGGCGTTCTTGTATCTTTGCTAATTGTTCTTTACTAAACCAATTTGCTTTGTCGGGTAAAAAATACCGGTCGGCTATGTAAACAAACACCTCATTCATGCCGTTTTTATAAAAAGTATTGTAAAAATTAAGTAAATAATCGGCTACATAGCGGTAATTATCTTGTACATTTTTTAAACTGTCTAAAAGTTTTTTTGTTTCATAAATTATATATTCCGGTTTTTTATTAATGTTTTGTTTGATAAAAAGTCGTAGCAT
>JALSLF010000024.1 GCA_026988445.1 Bacteroidales bacterium | reverse complement strand
CGGAAAATTAAACTTTGTTTCTACTTTATCACGCAGGGTAACGGTTTGGTTATTCCAACTCCGGCTGGCATCGGTAATGTAAAAAAGGCGGTTAAAATCCAAATCAAAATAAGGTTCGGCAATTATTCCGAAATCTCTGTAATTATATTTTTGCCATAATGTTCTATTGTCCCATTTTGAAGTTGGACTGCCGTGCATACACATAGTTTTAACCGGATAAAATTTCCGGAAGTTTGCAAGATGTTTCTCAAACAGTGTGAGTGCTTGCTGCTCATCGCCTTTGCTTAAAGATAAATCTTCATAATGATAGCCTAATTCGTGTTTGAAATGCACAACTTCTCTTATGCTTTTTTCATCATAACTTTCCGATACTATTCGGTAATAATAACTTGCACGAATATTTAGTTCATTTTCAAGATGAGCCATTTTAATGGCATTTCCAGGTGTTCTGTCCACATCGTGCCGTAAAATGACTAATTTTTCCGGTAGTTGCCGTGAAAAATATTCTTCAAAAGTAATGAATTGATATTTTGCACTTTTTAATGCCAATAACAATTCTTTATATATTGATAATGTGAAATCATGCATTTAGTTTTTAGTTTTTTATGGTTTTATGTTTGTTGTAAAAATACTATTTAATTTTCAATCCAATTCATCATACTCATTTTCTGTTTTGAATTTTTGACCAAATCATACTCTTTTTGTGCTAAAAGTAAAGAATTTTTAGAGCATTGAACATATAGACTTTCCGATTGACTAATTTTTTCTATTGCTTCTACAATTTGTTGCGGGTTTTTCTCGTCAATTAAAAAGCCGTTGTATTCATTAATGCAAATTTCGGGTATGCCGGAAATATTAGTACTAATTACAGGAATGCCGTATGCAATTGCTTCCATTAAAACTACCGGAATACCATCCATATCGTCTTTTGTTCGTATGGAGGGCAGTACAAAAATATCTGTTTGTATATAAAAATCAATCTTTTTTTGGTCGCGTATTTTGCCTAATATATTGACATAGTTTTTTAGATTGTTTTTTTGAATAAATTTTTTTATCATTTGCATAAAAACTCCATCGCCGGCAATATTTAGTAAATATTTGTCGGGATATTTAAGATGAAGTTTTAAAAAAGCTTCTAACAAATAGGGAATACCTTTTTTTTCTTCTAAATTGGAAATAAAACCGATTTTTATCTTTTTATCCGGAAACTTTTTGTTCTTTTGATTTTCAGGTAAAGAAACACCAAGCCTTAATCGTTTAATTTTTTCGGATTTTAAATTTTTAAAATGATTTTTTACATAGCGAATGTTAAATTCGGAAATACTAAAACTATTTACCGAATTATTTACTAAATTGCTAAACCAACGGTTGTTAAAATATATATCGTGGGCATGAAAAGTAAAATAATAATCAATTTTGTAAAATTTGTGAATAAAAGATGAAACAATTGCTGCCTGCGAAGCAAATTGTGCATGAATACTTTGAACATTTTTTAATAAGTTTTTATCTAATATAAAAAACCAATACATCGAATTTAATGTCCAAATAAAATTTTGCTTTCCAAAGAGTTTGTTTAAATTTTTAATTGCAAAAAGTTTTAATAGAATAAATAACTTTATATCAAATTTGAACTTAAAGGGTTTTACATGGTATTCTATTCCGTTATTTTTCAGTACTTCCAAATCGTTTCGGTAAAACTCAGGTATATTCCGTAGGAATATAATTTTGAATTTTTGAAAATGAGAAAAGGCAATTAGCTCTTCCATCATCCACGGTGCAAGACTTTTAATAATGTATAATTTTTGTTTATGCTTCATATTTGTGCTTCATATGTGTGGGTCTATGTTAAATTATGCTAACTCTAATTTGTTTTCTTTCATCCATACTTGTAAAGAAATCAATTTGTTAAATTCTTTCATGCCTGATGGAAATTTTTTTGTAATTTCTTTATTATTAAATAATACATGGTATTCTTCTATCTGGTCTTTTCTTTGTTCATAGAAGTTTTGCATTAAATTGGTGTTGTTAAATATTCCGATTTTTTTAATTTTTCTTCTTAAATAAATATATTGCCCGATAAGTAAAGGCAAATAAATTTTATTTAGCAAATATTTTGGTTTATATGCGTGGGTTGTGGGTATATTGGTAAGTTGTTTATTATTCATTTGCATTAATTGCGCATAAAATTTATGAATTTTAAGATTATCAAATAAATTTTTCTTTTTTCCCCAATTATATACCCAAGGGAAAGGGGTTTTTAATAATAGCTCAATAAATTCAATATCCATATACGGATGTAAATTTTCAACAAATAAGCGTTCGGCTTTAATTTCTTTCATAAAATATTTGCGCATACCCCAGCCCACCATATAAAAGAAATATTTTTGTGCTTCATCCTGCTTATTGCTTATATAGGGGTTGGCTTTTAAATCTTTTAATATATCGTTTTGATATATTTTTAATAGATTTTTATTTATACATCCGTTTTCAATTGCTTTTTCAATGATTTGTTCATATGTATCTTCAAAATTTTCGGCAAAAAGCAATGATTGGATGTTTTTATCTATATACCCGCCTAAACTGGTAGGGCGTTTAATCAGTTCACTCCCAAATAAGCCCGTAAGAATATAATCAAAATCTTTTCCGATATCTTTAAATGCATGAATATAGTTTGCACGGCTCATTTCTACCATTCCATCACCAACTTTAATAGCTGTAAGTGCATTATCCGGAAAATTTTCGGCAAAACGATGGTCTAAAATAAAAGGATTAAAATTCAGGTCTAATTTTTTTGCTACTTTTTGTGCAAATTTTATGTCATAACTGCCTTTAACTCCGTAGCTGTAATAATAGCCACTGCTGTGTTTACCGTTTAGCAGCGCAAGATTTGTACGTGAGTCATAACCGCCGGTTAATGCAAAAGCCGTTTTTTCGGGTTCGGAAAGATAAGCGGACAGGTTTTTCTTTAATAAATTGTTGATTTGCGTAAATGATTCTTGTTCGTTTAGCTCAGGGTTTTGTTTATTGAAAGCTGTAAAAATATCCCAATATTGTGTGCTTTTTAACTGATTTTTGCTGTATTCAAGACGCGAAGCCGGCGACAGATAATTTATTTGCTTAATAAATGTTTCGTTTGTTAAAACGAAATCAAATAATGCATATTCCAATACTGCTTTGGTATTAATTACGGAAAAATCTTTTGGCGAATATTTAATAAATGCCGATAGTGAGTTGGAAATAAGTAGTTTGTTGCCTTGTTGCGAATAATAAACCGTACGGATATTCAGTTCATCAGTAAAAATATTTAAGGAATTTGATTTTATATTGAAAATAATTAATGTATAAGAACCTTTAATTTGTTTTACAATACTATTACCTGATTTTTTGTAGATTTTTAACACTTCCTCAGCTTGCAAACGCTGTATTTGATTATTTTCATTTCCTGCACGTGAAAAACAATACCCGAAAATCATCACAAAATAATCTTCCGTTTGTAAAACTTCGGGGAAATTTTGGTCTTTTCCGTAAATTAAGGCGTTGAGATTATCAATACGCATATTTAATTGATAACAACGGTTTTTATTGCAAACTTTTGTCGAATAAAATAAGTTTTTATCCAAAAGCTTATTACTTAAATTTTCACCTGTTTCAATAAAAAAATCAAACATAATTTTGTTTTGGTTTAATGTTTTCGGATAATTAAATCTAAACTTTTGTCGTAAAATCCATCGTGCAAACCGGGATAAGCTGCTTTTAAAAAGGCTTTAAATTTACGTTCTATCTTTGGTAATTTCAGCCATTGATATTTTTCAAAAGCTATTTTACTGCTTACAACATCTAATTGTTTTGTATTACCCATGCATAAATCAAATTCATGATAGCTTAAACCTCGTCCTCTACGCAAAAAGTGTAACATTTCATCTTGGTCATATTTACGATAAACACTTGAAAGCTCATTACGCGGACTAAATTTTGAATATTTAATTGCCAAGTCATCGGGCAACCATTGAAAAAAGGGTAATCCCGAAGTATGACCATCGAAATACCATAGTCTGTTGGGTGTTTCCAAAACAATCCATAAACCACCGGGTTTAAGCAAATCCCAGGTTTCTTTCATTGCAATCATTCGTTCTTCATGAATCATGTGCTCAATAGTGGCAAAAAATATAATCATGTCAAAACTGCCTTTTTCATGCTTCTTATGCACTTCGGCAGCATTCATATATTTGAGTTCAATATCCAAGCCGTATATGTTTTTTCGGTCTTCGGCAACTTTAAGTGCATCGGCATCCAAATCAATTCCGGTAACTTTTGCTCCTTGTTCAGCAAGAGCAATGGTTGATGAGCCGGTTCCACAACCTATTTCAAGGATTTTTTTATCTTTTAAAGAGCCGGCAGCATCTAACCACGGAATAATTCTTTGCCGATCATGCTCTAAGCGGTTGATAAGGTGGTCTTGCAAATCAATTTTGTAGGCTTCGGGTGTAAATTTATCTTCGCTGCGCCAGCCTTTGTGAAAATTTGTACGAATGGATTGTTCAATTTTGTCCATTTCGGTTTTATCCAAATATATATTGTTCTTTTTCAAATGCTCCGGCACTGAAAAAACAATATTTTTTGCTTTTTGTTTTATTTTTTGCTTTATACTCATTTGTTTGTTTTTAGTTTTAGCTATATTTTAAAAATCAGAAAACAATGTATCTAACTTAAAGATTGATTCCCATGCACACAGATATTTATTAGATGCAATCTGATGTTTTATTTTTTTACCATTTATGTTTTTAACCGCTAAGTACGCTAAGCCGCTAAGTTTTGTCTTCGACAATGTTTTTATTTACAATATTTATTAAATACAATCTGAGATTTTATTTTTCAACCATTTAACCGTTTAACCATTTAACCGTTTAACCATTTATATTTTTAACCACTAAGGGCACAAAGAACACTAAGTTTTGTCTTCGACAAATGTTTTTTATTTACAATATTTATTAAATACAATCTGATATTTTATTTTTCAACCATTTAACCGTTTAACCATTAAACCATTTATATTTTTAACCACTAAGGGCACAAAGAACACTAAGTTTTGTCTTCGACAAATGTTTTTTATTTACAATATTTATTAAATACAATCTGATATTTTATTTTTCAACCATTTAACCGTTTA
>JALSLF010000023.1 GCA_026988445.1 Bacteroidales bacterium | reverse complement strand
ATGTATTGCTTTCGGCACTTGATGAAACTGTTATCCAGCACGACAAAGAATTTCATTTAGCGGTAAGGCGTTATCCCGGCGGTGTTTTTCATCCGGGTCATAAATATTTAAGAGATTTTAGCTCGGAGCCCATTCCTACATTAACTTATCGTGTAGGCGGGGTTGTTCTGCAAAAAGAAATGCTGCTTGCCGAAGAATCGGCTATAGTACTTATAAAATATACTTTAGTTGATGCACATTCGCCGACAAAATTACGCTTACATCCGTTTTTGGCATTTCGCCAAGTACATCGTTTAAGCAAAGCCAATATGGATGTGAACCCCAAATACCAGGATGCCGAAAACGGTATCAAAACACGCATGTACGATGCTTATCCTTATTTATACATGCAATTATCTAAAAAAACGGAATATGTTCATGCGCCGGATTGGTACTATAATATTGAATATCTTGAAGAAGAAAAAAGGGGTTACGAATTTTCAGAAGACCTGTTTGTTCCCGGGTATTTTGAGTTTTCAATAAAAAAAGGCGAAAGTGTAGTTTTTGCAGCTTCATTAAAAGAAAGAAAGCCCAATATTTTAAAACGCCGTTTTACTTCCGAAATAAAAAAACGCATTCCGCGTGATAATTTTGAAAATTGTTTGATTAATTCTGCCCAACAATTTATTGTTCGCCGTAAAGGCAAAACCGAAATTATTGCAGGGTTTCCTTGGTTTGGCACATGGGGGCGCGATACTTTTATTGCATTGCCGGGCTTAACGCTGGCAATTGGCGATACTAAAACAGCAAAAGAGGTTCTCGATACCATGAGCGGGCAGTTGCATAATGGCTTGTTTAAAAACATGGGGAGTCATGATGATGCTGATTTAAACTCGGTAGATGCGCCGCTTTGGTATTTTTGGAGTATTCAACAATATGTACAAACCACCGGAAAATACAAACAGGTATGGAAAGATTACGGTGAAAGTATGAAATCCATACTCAAAAACTATAAAAAAGGCACAAAATACAATATTAAGATGCAGGACAACGGTCTTGTTTGGGCAGGTCAAGAGGGGAAAGCTTTAACATGGATGGATGCAATTGCCGAAGGAGTACCCGTTACACCACGAATAGGTTATGATGTTGAAATTCAGGCTTTATGGTATAACGCAATTATGTTTGCTTTGGAACTTGCCGAAAAAAATAAGGATAAAGACTTTATCAAAGAATGGAAAGATATTCCTGAAAAAATCAAAAAATCGTTTATCGATACTTTTTGGATTGAAAATAAAAAGCATTTATACGATTATGTTGATGAAAACTTTTCGGATAAAGCCGTGCGTCCTAATCAGGTGTTTGCCGCTTCATTGCCCTATTCAATGTTGAACACGGAGCAAATGAAAGGAGTTGTAGATAGAGTAAGTTCCGAATTATTAACCCCAAGAGGTTTACGCAGCCTTTCGCCTAAAAACAAAAATTACAAAGGCGTTTATGAAGGCGATCAAGCAACACGCGACAGAGCGTATCATCAAGGAACGGTTTGGCCATGGTTGTTGGGGCATTTTGCCGAAGCATATTTACGTGTGTATGAAAAATCAGGAATACACTTTATTGAAAAACTGTACAAAGGCTTTGAAGAAGAAATGAATATTGCCGGTATTGGCAGCATTTCCGAAATACACGATGGAAATCCGCCACACGAAGCGCGCGGAGCAATTTCGCAGGCATGGAGTGTTGCAGAAGTATTACGGATAAAAACTTTAATTGATAAGTTTAAAGAATAAGCGGATATAGACTTGTAAACTTCAAATCGTTCGTAAGAACATTTGAACGTTTATATTGCTTGTACGGCTACCGGAGGATTGGATAATTGAATAAATATAATCATAAGCTAATATAATATTACCAAATAACGCAACGCATGAAA
>JALSLF010000022.1 GCA_026988445.1 Bacteroidales bacterium | reverse complement strand
CATGAAAGTATTAATGTTCGGTTGGGAGTTTCCGCCACATATTACAGGAGGCTTAGGCACAGCCTGTTACGGATTAACTAAAGCCATGTCTTCGTTTCAAGATACAGATATTACTTTTGTAGTACCCAAATCGTATGGAGATGAAGATAGCTCGGTGGCTGAAATTAAAAGTGCCGAAACGGTTGAAGTGGATAAAGATATTATTACCGAAAAACAGAACCGTATTAAATCTCAAATTACGAATATTAACTCTGAAGAATTTTCAGAAAGCAAACAGTTTGAAAATATTCACGAAAAAATAAAATACATTGAAATTCAATCCTTAATAAAGCCTTATTTATCGCCTGAGGAATTTGAAAAATATCTTTTGGAAAAAAAAGAAATAAAGCACGAGCTATTTGTTAATAAAGAAGGTAAAATTGTGTATTATATAGATGGTAAAGAATACGAATTGGAACTACCTTCGGATTATTACCACTCAAAAAATAAAACCTATTTCCGCTTTAGCGGAAAATACGGTAAAAGCTTAATGAATGAGGTATCAAATTATGCCATTATTGCCGGTGAATTGGCAAAAAGGGAAGATTTTGACATTATTCATGCGCACGATTGGCTTACTTATCTTGCCGGTGTTTCTGCAAAACAAGTATCGGGCAAAAAATTAGTAATTCATGTTCATGCTACCGAGTTTGACCGCTCTGGCGAAAATGTAAACCAATTGGTTTATGATATTGAACGCTACGGTATGGATAATGCCGATAAAATTATAGCCGTTAGCGAATTAACACGTCAAACAGTTATTAACCGATACGGACAAGCCCCCGAAAAAGTGATTGTAGTTCATAATGGAGTTATACCCAAAGAAGATGAAACCGTACAGTATGAAAAAAAGGTGCCGGAAAAAATTGTTACTTTTCTCGGACGAATAACTTTTCAGAAAGGACCTGAATATTTTATTGAGGCAGCAGCTAAGGTGCTGAAAAAAACCGATAATGTACGTTTTGTGATGGCAGGTAGCGGTGATATGTTGCGTAAAATGATACGGCGTGCTGCAGCGCTGCATATTACCGATAAATTTCACTTTACCGATTTCCTGAAAGGCAAAGACGTCGATCATTTGTTTGCTATTAGTGATGTGTATGTAATGCCTTCTGTATCTGAACCTTTTGGAATATCGCCCTTGGAGGCTATGCGTTCAAATGTTCCGGTGATTATATCAAAACAATCGGGTGTTGCGGAGGTTTTGCATCATGCCTTAAAAGTTGATTTTTGGGATATTGATGCCATTGCCGATGCTATTTACGGTTTAGTAAAGTACGATGGTTTGGCAAAAATGTTCTCATCAATGGGGAAATCAGAAGTAGATACTCTTAAATGGGAAAATGCCGGAAAAAAGGTAAAAGAAGTTTATGAAGAGACTTTAAAAAATTAATAAAATATTACAATATAATTCAATAACTAAATATGAAACACATTTGCTTTTATTTTCAAGTTCACCAACCCTTTAGATTAAAAAAATATCGTTTTTTTAATATTGGCGAAGATCATTATTATTACGATGATTATGCCAACCGGAGCATTATGCGTAAAGTTGCCGAAAAATGCTATTTGCCTACTAATCAGCTAATGCTTGATTTAATTAATGCGCATGGCGGAAAATTCAAAATTGCCTATTCTTTATCCGGTGTTTTTATCGACCAAATGGAAATGTATGCGCCTGATGTGTTGGAAAGCTTTAAGCGTTTGGCGGAAACAGGAAGTGTTGAGTTTTTATCCGAAACCTATTCGCACTCATTGGCAGCACTTAAAAGTAAAGATGAGTTTTACAAGCAAATTAAGGCTCATAAACAAAAAATAAAAGAGCATTTCGGGCAAGAACCTACCGTTTTTCGTAATACGGAATTAATTTACAGTGATGGTATCGGTGAAATGATTGCCGACTTAGGCTACAAAGCTATGATTACCGAGGGGGCAAAGCATGTTTTAGGCTGGAAAAGCCCTAATTATTTATATTACAATGCTCTAAATCCAAAGCTGAAAGTTCTGTTAAAGAATTTTAAGTTAAGTGATGATATTGCTTTTCGTTTTTCAAACAAAGCTTGGGAAGAGTGGCCCCTAACTACCGAAAAATATATTGAGTGGTTAAAAGCTATTCCGCAAGAGGAAGAAGTAATTAATTTATTTATGGATTACGAAACCTTTGGCGAGCATCAATGGGCTGAAACCGGAATTTTTGATTTTATGCGTGCACTGCCCGATGCAGTATTTAATCATTCCGATTATAAATTTGCTACTCCATCCGAACTTGCCGATAGTCATCAACCCGTGGCTCCGTATCATGTGCCGCATCCTATTTCTTGGGCTGATGAAGAACGCGACCTTACTGCGTGGTTGGGCAACGAGTTGCAAGATGAAGCCTTTGATAAATTATACGAATTGGAAGATATTATAAATAAAATTGATGATAAAGATTTGAAAAAAGATTGGTTGTATTTACAAACCAGTGATCATTTTTATTATATGTGTACCAAATTTTTTGCCGATGGCGATGTGCACATGTATTTTAATCCTTACGATACGCCTTATCAGGCATTCATTACCTACATGAATGTTTTAAGTGATTTTATTTTACGTTTAAAAGAAGCTACAACTATTGATTCACTTATTAGTGAAAAGGATATTACCCGTTTGAGTAAGAAACAAATGGCTACAATGCTTGAAAAATATGAAAAGGTAATTGATAAACTTAAGAAGAAATTAGAGGCACCTGTGGCGGCTATTGAAAAGACAAAGCCAAAACGTAAAGCGATTGCTAAAACAAAGCCCAAGGCAAAAGCAATAGATAAAAAAAAGCCGGCAATTAAAAAAATTGCAAAAACAAAACCTACTACCAAAGCTATTGATAAAACAAAAAAAGAATCAACAGCTATTGAGCCGGCTAAAAAGAAACGCGGCAGACCAAAGAAAAAGTCATAAATCTTGGTTGTTTTGAAGTATGCAATTAAAAAAATGCATTTTTTGAAAAAAAATATTTGCATGTATTAATTTTTTTATATTTTTGCACACCGAAACGAGATGATTGTCCCGTGGTGTAATTGGCAACACGTCTGATTTTGGTTCAGAAGAGTCCAGGTTCGAGCCCTGGCGGGACAACAACAAT
>JALSLF010000021.1 GCA_026988445.1 Bacteroidales bacterium | reverse complement strand
TATAAAAGAAATGGAATAGAACTTTCCGGTAGCCTTACAATGAGTTTTACAACCACAGGGGCACTTCCCAGTTTTACGGTTACTGCGGCAAACATGAATTTAACTTTTGAAGATGGAAGCACAATTACTTGGACAGGAAGTAGCACCTACACCTACAATGGTTTAAATACTCCAACCGACTTAACGGATGATTATTTTGAAATAAACGGGGCATCAAGCGGAACAACCAAAGAAGGCAAAAATTTTGCTCTGGTAGCAAGTAATTTACAAACATCAACAAGCTGTAAATGGTTTGTTGCCGGTAATTTAAAAATTACAATTACCGAAACAGATAAAACAAGCGTTTATGATTTAACATTCAAAGAAGATTGCGGTACTGTTGACGGTACATACAATGGTATTCCTTTTACCATTACTCTTGATGAATAATTTTTCTCCTTTTTAAATAAGAGCTGCCTTGAAAAAGGTGGCTTTTTTATTGTTTACTCATTTTTTTTATCTTTACACTAAGATTATTTTGTAACAACTAAATATATATTTTTATGAAAAAAACACTTTTTTTTATAAGCACCTTGCTTTTCTTTTATGCATGTTCCACTGTGCCGGTAAGCCAACGGAAACAACTAAAATTAATACCAAAATCGACTATGTTTGCAACAAGTTTTCAGCAATATGGCGATTTTTTAAATACCCATAAAGTTATTAAAACCGGTCAGAATGCAGCAATGGTTAAGCGCGTAGGACAAAACATTCAACATGCAGTTGAAAAATATTTTGCAGATAAAGGAATGAGCTCTGCTCTGACCGGCTACAAATGGGAGTTTAATTTAGTAGATGACCCGCAGGTAAACGCATGGTGTATGCCGGGTGGAAAAGTGGTGGTTTACACAGGTATTTTACCGGTTACCGAAGATGAAACCGGTTTGGCTGTAGTAATGGGACATGAAATTGCCCATGCCATTGCCGATCACGGAAACGAACGCATGAGTCAGCAGTTAATTTTACAAATGGGTGGTTCAGCTTTATCTGAAGCAATGAAAGAAAAACCGGAACAAACACAAAAGTTATGGATGACAGCCTTTGGCGTAGGTGCTCAATACGGAGCAGTTTTACCTTTTAGTAGAATGCAAGAAAGTGAAGCCGACCAAATGGGTTTAATTTTCATGGCAATGGCGGGCTATAATCCAAATAAAGCTGTTGAATTTTGGACAAGAATGTCTAAATCAGGCGGACAAAAACCTCCGGAGATTATGAGCACTCACCCTTCTGATGAAACACGGATAAAACAAATCAAAGAACATTTGCCCGAAGCAATGAAATACTATAAAAAATAAAACCTGATAAGTCAGAGCAAAATAAAAAACCCTGTTAAATTAATTTAACAGGGTTTTTCGCTAATTGAATAATGGTTAGTAAAATAGGTTGCTAATTTAAATAGTCATGATGTCCTTCTCTTTCTCACTAATCATTTCATCCACCTTACTGTAATACTTATCAATTATCTTTTGCACTTTATCTTCTGCACGCTTTTCCATGTCTTCTGAAAGTCCATCGTTCTTCATCTTTTTAAGCATTTCAAGGGCATCACGTCTTGCATTACGTAAACTTATTTTTGCTTCTTCTCCTTCATGTTTTACTTGTTTTACCAGTGTGGTACGCCTTTCTTCGGTAAGCATCGGAATATTAATACGAATTACCTCACCGTTATTATCCGGGTTAAAACCTAGATTTGCAGCCATTATGGCTTTTTCAATGGGTCCAATCATTGTTTTTTCCCAAGGTTGGATAACTATTGTTCGTGCATCCGAAGTACTAACATTTGCCACCTGCTTTAAAGGGGTTGGTGTACCGTAATAATCTACCAGAACACCTTCGAGCATACCCGGGTTAGCCTTCCCTGCTCTTACTTTCAAAAGTGCTTTTTCAAGGTGCATAATTGCATTTTGCATATGCTCTTCCGCATCTTCAAGAATTAAATCAACTTCTTCGTCCATGGTAAACTAATTAGGTCAATAATTAAATTTGGCATAGCAAAAATAGGAAAAAAAAAGAAAAAACAAAATTTTTAAAATTTTTAACTATTTTTGTTGCGTAAAAATACTACAAATATTTCTAATTAAAAATATTAATCTTTAAATATGGCAACTACAGCTGATTTTAGAAACGGACTATGTATTGAATTCAATAATGATTTATACACCATTGTACAATTTCAACATGTTAAACCGGGGAAAGGACCTGCCTTTGTCAGAACTAAATTAAAAAGTTTAAAAACAGGAAAAGTAATTGATAATACATTTAATGCCGGTGTAAAAGTTAATGTGGCACGTATTGAACGCCGCCCTTATCAATTTTTATATAAAGATGATATGGGCTACAACCTGATGAATATGGAAAACTACGAACAAATTTCTTTACCCGAAGAATTAATGACCGCACCTCAATTAATGAAAGACGGACAAGAGCTTGATGTTATTTTTCATGCTGATACCGAAACACCATTATATACAGAGCTTCCTCCTTTTGTTGTATTGGAAGTAACTTATACCGAACCCGGATTAAAAGGCGATACAGCTTCTTCATCGGCAAATAAGCCGGCGACCGTTGAAACCGGTGCTGAAATACAAGTACCTTTATTTGTAAATACCGGCGATAAAATTAAAATTGATACTCGTACAAATTCATATTCCGAAAGAGTAAAAGAGTAATCTTTAATCTGTATCAAGCAATTATGAACAACGAAAATTGTGAATGTTTTGCTACTAATGAGTTTTCACAATTTTGGAGTACAATAGTTTTGTATATAAAAAAAATTTAAGAGTGCTTTGGGCATCCAATGATTTATAATTTTCAAAATTTATAATCAACAAATTTAAGTTTAAGAGGCGTTTTAGGTGTGATTTTTGTACATCATTATTTTTAATTTTTTAAGCCTCGAAAAAAACGGACATAAAAAAACACACATTTGTGAAATCTAAATCTTCACTTGGACGACTGGAATTCTGTAATTTCAAATTAGAAACTTTACTTGAATTCACATTGGCTATTAACCAAAATAAGTCAACCGATGAATTAATGCAGATGTATGAAGAGCTACTTACCAAAAGTTTAAATATCGGGAAAGTTCTGGTTTTTGCAAAAAACCATGGGTGGAATGTTATATTAGCATCAGGTACAGGAAATGATGTTCATCAAGAAATAAAGGTCGAGAATGATTTAATGCCTTATGAAGAAGAAGATATTATGTCTGTACAAGTTTCTGATAACAAGAAACTAAATGAGTTTGATTACCTTTTGCGCATTACGCATAATCAAAAACCCATTGCTTTTGTTTTAATTGGTGATATTGATGAAGAACAAACAGGAGTTAGCCCTGTAATAAAACACATGCAGTTTATACGCACCCTTTCAAATATCATTATTGTTGCCATAGAAAATAAAAGACTTTTCAAAGAAAACTTAAAACGAGAGCGTATTCATAAAGAAATGGAGCTGGCATCGGAAGTACAAAAAATGTTGGTGCCGGATATTTCAAAATTCAGACATAATGAATTTGTAGGTGTTCGGGGTTTTTATTTGCCGCATTTTGAAATTGGCGGCGATTATTATGATGTACTTCCTCTTAGCAGCCATGAAATAGGCTTTTGTATTGCAGATGTATCAGGAAAAGGAATCTCGGCTGCACTTCTAATGTCAAATTTTCAAGCAAATTTACGTGCCCTTTTTAGTTCATCGCTTTATTTAACTGATATTGTAGGTATTTTAAATGAGCGAGTAATAGAAAGTGTTAAAGGTGAACGTTTTATCACACTTTTTATAGCCCGTTACGATTACGACACTAAAATTCTTAAATACATTAATGCAGGACATAACCCCCCTATTTTATACAACAAAGAGACCAAAGAATTAACTTATCTGGAAAGCGGTTGTGTAGGTATGGGTATGGTAGATAATATAGAAATTATTGAAGAAGGTCAAATTGAAATTACCGGTAATTCAAAACTCTTATGTTATACCGATGGTTTGGTTGAGGTAAGGTGCGAAGACCAAGAAGTAGGTTCTACTTCTGAATCCGTTGAAAAATGCGTAAGCAACAATTTGCCCATTGATGAAACCATTGAAAAAATTATTAATAAATTGAACATCAATAAATCCAATAAATCAATTTTTGATGACATTACCATGCTGGGGCTGGATTTTTATTATCATAAATAATGCAGCATCCAAATCAATACAACAAGCTTATACTCCATAAATTGAATGATTAATCCGAAATAATTTGCCAGCCGTTTAAGCCTCCTTCCAGATTATAAACATTTTTATAATTATTTTCAATTAAATAATCAATAATTGCCAAGCTATTATTTCCTGACTGACAAACAATAACAACGGTTTTATCTTTTGGTATTAATTCAGGACTATCTAAAATATCAGCTATTTGCAGATTTATACTTCCGGGAATATGAAAGTGCTCAAATAATACTTTTTCACGAATATCAACAATAAAAATGTTTTCATTATTCGCTAAACGTTGTTTTAACTCATCAGCTTTTATTTGAGGAACTTTAGGAAATTCATCCGTACAAAAATCTCCATAGTCCGAAAGTTCAGTAATATTCGCTGTTTTTTCGTTACGTTTAAATTCAATAATATTGTGAGTTACTCCCAATGTATCAATCATTAACAATTTACCAATCAAAGGCGCTCCTACCCCTGTAATTATCTTTATCACTTCGCTTGCCTGATAAGCACCAATAATACCGGGCAATACGCCAATTACTCCAATCTGCGAACAAGAAAGCATTTCGGAGCTATCCGGCTGCTCGGGCACCAAACAGCGGTAAGTGGGTCCGCTCCGGTAATTAAATACCGAAACTTGTCCTTCAAACTTATAAATTGCACCAAAAACCAAAGGCTTTCCGGTAATTACACAGGCATCATTCACCAAAAAGCGTGTAGGGAAATTATCTGAACCATCTACAATAATATCGTATTGCTTAAAAAGGTTTAAAGCATTGCTTTTGTCTAATTTAAAATCATGCACATTAAAAGTAATGTACGGATTTTGTTTGGCAAGTTTTTGCTTTGCAATAAGTGCCTTGGATTTTCCAATATCGCCGGTGTCAAACAAAATTTGTCTTTGCAAATTGCTTTCATCTACAAAATCAAAATCACAAATACC
>JALSLF010000020.1 GCA_026988445.1 Bacteroidales bacterium | reverse complement strand
ATAAAAAACTGGTTTATGAAAATTTTAAAAATAGTACTTTCCATAATTCTGTTTACAAACCAAGCATTTGGTCAACAAAATAATTTGCCCGAATATCTGTTAAATAAAGATTATTATAACAGTACGGAATATGCAATTGGTATTTCAGACCCGCTACCGGATAGCTCAATGGCTTTTGAGCAAGCAAAGAACAGAGCCTTTCTAAATTACGGACTGTTTCATAAAGCTAAATATGCAACTTTAAGCACTATTGCTTTTGCAAACTCGCAACAAAACAGGTTTAACATAAATAATTTAGAAACTATTTTATTCAGCAGTATTTTTTCAGCAAGTTTTGCACTAAACGATTCTTTTGAAATTATCAGGAAAGACTATTCTAATTATGGTGAATGTTTTGTTTTACTACGTAAAACAAAACGATTGAAAACAAAGCCGGATA
Organism: Bacteroidales bacterium; assembly: GCA_026988445.1. GTDB lineage: Bacteria > Bacteroidota > Bacteroidia > Bacteroidales > NBLH01 > NBLH01. The sequence goes on along the minus strand of JALSLF010000020.1, from coordinate 4,756 downwards.
CTTTAAAGTTTTCGTTAGTCAGGCAAATTGCATTTTATAATGATGATGCCGGAATTCCGGTTTCAACAGACCAACTTGAAATTAAAGCACTCATTAATAATAATCCCCTTTTTCATTATATAGTGGACAGAGATATTCTGTCAAAATACAATATAGTTTCTGAATTTAGCCATAAATATCAATGGAAAACATTTCAGGTGAAAAATAAATATCGAAATTATTTTAACAATAACAATTCAGAAGCAGAAATTTATCAATGTTCCGAGCACCTAAACTACGGATTTTGGGCAGCCTTTATCTATGCTATATCTGACCGGATGAGTATATTTTCTGCACTTAATCAAAATATTACCTACCGTCTTGCAAGTATCCGTCAAGGCAATCTTCAAGAAGAAATTAGTGCATCAGAACTTGAAATATTGTATAATACAAAAAAAATTGAAACTAAAGACATAAAGCTAGATTTAAAAAATTTGGAAATTTCCGGAAATAAACTAATTGTACAATTAAACGAAACAAAATCGGTGCGAAATATAAATTATTCAGTACCGGCTCTGAAACGAAAAGAAAGGAAAGTACTGAAACAGATGCAAAAAGAAAATTGGCAGGAATGCACATTTAGAGATTCTAAGCAAGGATTTTATATGCAAAAATACTATCAAAATAAGGATAATTACATCCATAGTCAAGCATCAACAAAATCAGGAAATATAGCATTGGGCATTATTCACAGTATTCTAGTTGCCCGATTGGATATGGAATCTCAAATAAAAAGCAAAATCGTAAGTATCAGCAAATTAGAAAGTAGCACAAATAAAAACTCGGCAATAAAAAATTCAAAATCTGTGAGTAATGTTACTACAAATAATATATTCCCCTATTTGTTTTTTATTAAAAAAATCGATACAAACGCTTATCAGATTAATACAAGTTTGTTTTATAAGATAAATGATTAAAACTTCTCAAACTCACTATCATCAAATGTATCACCTAAATCCAATTTAAAGCCTTTCTTATCACTTTTTGAAGCAATATTTTCCGATTTGCTGATGGATAAATCTTCTTTTTTATTCTCTTTTATCTTTTCCTGAAAACCTACATTTTCTTTTACCGGCTCATCATGCTTTGCTATATAATTTTCATAAACTACGGGGTCTTCCGGTTTTACATAAATTGTATTATCCACAGTTTTAAAATACGATATACTGTCGTTCAAATGAACTGCTTGTGCAGATAACTCTTCGGCACTGGTAGCAAGCTGTTCCGAATTATTTACATTTTGCTGTGTAACATTGTTTAACTGGTTCATTGCATTATTTATTTGCACAATACCGCCAAGTTGCTCTTTACCCGATACAGCAATATTATCCACAAGTTCAGAAGTTTTTTCAATTTTTGGTACTACATCTGCAAGCATTTCTCCGGCTTGTGATGAAATTTTAACCGTTTCATTGGATAATTTTTCTATTTCAACAGCTGCATTTTTGCTTCTTTCAGCAAGTTTTCGAACTTCCGACGCCACCACTGAAAAACCTTTACCGGATGCACCGGCACGGGCTGCCTCAACAGCTGCATTTAAAGCAAGCAAATTGGTTTGAAAAGCAATTTCGCTGATAATATTAATTTTATCGGCAATATTTTTCATGGATTGGATTGCTTTACGTGCAGCCTCATTTCCACTAATTATTCCTGTAACTGAACTACGTGCAATTTTACCGGTTTCGGTTGCATTATCAGCAATTTGCTGAATATTTGCCGACATCTCTTCCATTGAAGAGGCAACCTCTTCGGCAGCAGATGCCTGCTCAGTAGCACCACTTGACAATTCTTGTGAGTTTGAACTTAAACGAACACTGGCATCTTTAATCTGACCGGCACTTTCTTTAATACTGTTAATTACTTCATTCGTTTTTTCAGAAATTAAATTCATTGCCCGAATTAAATCACCTATTTCATCTTTCCGCTCAATATTTATCCTGTCGGTTAAATCTCCGGATGCCATATGATTTGCAAAATCAACGGTAATACCAATTGGGCGGGTAATAGAACGGCTAATAAGAAAGGAAAATGCAAAACCAACTATCAAAATAATAATTATAGAAAAAATCATTATACTTTGTGCATTATTGGTAATTTGATTTGCTATTTCAGCATTTTCGGTAAACATATCTAAAATAACATCTGTTACCGCTTTGGCATCACCGAGAATATTATTACCAATTTCATCTGCTTTTAGTTCTAATTTTCGCGCATCTACATAGGTCTGTCCGTAGTTATGAATTTGTTCAATATAGGTATTGATTAACACACCACTTGATTTTTGCGCAAGCTTATCGGTAAGTTTATACAATTCGGGCATTTTACGCGGTAAACGATTTGTTCGAATATAGTATAAATAATCACTTATTTCAGCAATAATTAATTTTATGTCAGAATTTAGATTCGACGAAAGCAAGGAGGATTTTGACTTTTCTATGTTAATTGCTTCACGATTATAACGCTCAACTTTCTTTTTATAGTTTTGAAAAACATCTGAAAATTCATCTATTTGCGATTTAATAGTTGTAACTTTTCGGGTACTTTCTTCCGATAATTTGGCTGATTTTGCTTTAAAAGTTATTTCATTAATGGCTGCTGATGTTCGCTTAATTCTTTGTTCTACTTTATTACTGAAATATTTATCACCCGAATAATTATATTCTGAAAAATAATTCATCACCTCATGCCAATATTTATCAACCTTATATGAATTATTTACAACCGGCAAATAATTAACTGCCGTTTGCTTTGTATTATCATTAATACGATTTAAGTTGTAAATTCCTATTGCACCAATTACAATAGTAAAAATAAGTGTAATACCAAATGCAATAAGTAGTTTTGTTAGAATATTAATATCTTTCCAGCCCATCATGATATAATTGAATTTATTAGCGAAATATACAATATTTTATTTTAAAGAAGAAATTTTTTTACAGTATATATAGATTGCGAATTTGCATTAAATAAAATTTTTTATACATTTAAGCTAAATTAAATGCTTATGAAATCTTGTAAAATATTCTTATTCATCATTCTAATCGTATTCAGTTCTTGTAGTACTCAAGAGTCAAAAATTAGTATCGGTTTTCTGGCAGATACCTTTGAAATAGCACGTTGGCAAAAAGACCGCCAATATTTTGTTGAGAAAGCGGAAGAATTAGGTGCTAAAGTTATTGTTAAATCAGCTAATGGCGATGATGTCCGGCAAGTTAAACTTGCTCAAGAATTAATTGATGAAGGTGTTAAGGTTTTAGTGGTTGTGGCTACTAACTCAAATAGTGCTGCTGCAATTGTTCGTTTGGCACATAAAAATAATGTAAAAGTTATTGGATATGCACGATTAATAAAAAATTGCGATTTGGATTATTTTATCACTTTTGATGTTGAAAAAATAGGCAGTTTACAAGCAGATTATATTAAAAATATAAAACCTCAGGGTACCTATGTTCTAATTAACGGCGATAAGGCAGATATTAATGCACAAATTGAACATTCGGGTGTAATAAAATCCTTACAAACAGAAATTGAGTCAGGAAATATTAAATTGCTATATGATGCTTTTATTGAAGGTTGGTCACCGGAAAATGCTGAACATTTAATGAAAAAAATTGTGGAGTTTGGGAACGAACCCATTGATGCGGTAATTGTTGGCAACGATGGTATGGCAACCGGCATTTATGAAGCACTTGCAGAATATGGTTTAAGCGGCGAAGTGTTGCTTACCGGTTTGGATGCTGAACCCATTGCATTAAAAAGAATTTTAAACGGCGACCAGAGCATGACCGTTTACATGTCGATTAAAAAACTGGCATATGCTAATGCAGAATTGGCTGTTAAAATTGCTAAAAATCAAAAAATTAATACCGATTTTAAATATACGGACAATGGGCGGATTAAAGTACCTACTATTGTTTTAGAACCCCAAGTAGTGGATAAAAACAATATTGAAACTACGGTTATTGCCGAAAATTTTGTTACGATGCAAGATATTGAAAAGAGTTCGTATTAATAATTAGTGTATTGGTATATTAGAGTATTGGTATATTAGAGTATTGGTATATTAGAGTATTATGAATAAATGAATTAATTACTATACCAATTACCAATATACCAATATACCAATATACCGATTTACCAAAATTTAAAACGAATTAATTATGGCGGTAAAGTCATCTGCATTAAGCGATGCGCCACCAATTAAACCACCATCAACGTCCGGTTTTGAAAACAGTTCTTTTGCATTAGAAGGTTTACAACTTCCTCCGTAAAGAATAGTAGTATTTTCAGCTGTTTCGTTTCCGTATTTTTCCTTAATTAATTTACGGATGTATTCGTGCATTTCTTGTGCTTGTTCAGCAGATGCAGTTTTTCCGGTACCAATCGCCCATACCGGCTCATAAGCAATAATTACTTTCTCAAAATCTTGACTTGATAAATTGAAAACTACATTTGCAATTTGATTTTTTACCACATCAAAATGATTATTGCTTTCACGCTCATCTAATTTTTCGCCACAACAAAAAATAGGGCGCATATCATTTTCAATAACCAAATTTACTTTTTTCATTAAAGTTTCATCCGTTTCACCATAATAAGCTCTACGCTCCGAGTGTCCTAAAATTACCGCTTTAACACCATATGAACGCAACATTCTTGCCGATACTTCACCGGTAAAAGCTCCTTTGGGTTCCGATGCACAGTTTTGCGCTGCAAT
>JALSLF010000019.1 GCA_026988445.1 Bacteroidales bacterium | reverse complement strand
CCGGAGCATCAAAAATATCGTAAAACAAGCAAGCCAAATCAGCAGCAGCTGAAATCACTCTATTATCAGAGTATATGGCAACACGCGGGTTTCGTGCATCAGTTTTATAAAAAACAGCAGCAATTTCGCGTACCATACGGTTGATTTGTGTATAGGTCCAAAATCCCGGAGGATTGGACGACATATCTTGAAAAAGAATATGCTCGCCTAATTCCTCTACACGTAAATCAAATAAATCTTTTAAGGAAAAACCGGTACCTTGAATAATTTTAAAAACACATTCAGCCCATTCGTAACGTTTATCGTCATCAGTAAGAGCTATTAAAAATTCAGGACGTCCTGATAAATTTAAAAATTGATACCAATAATGAATATCTAATAATTTTATGTTTTCTGATTTTATAATTTCTTTCACAGCAGCAAGCACTTCTTGTGCTTTTAACTCTTTTTCTTTATCAACAAAAGACTTAACTATGGAAACTTTAGTATTCATTTTTACTTTCTTTATATAAATTGAATAATCAAAGGTATAAATTATTATAGAAAATATCTTCATATTCCAAACAACAAACAAAAGCTTCCCTAATAATTTATTACTTTAGCCAACAAAAAAAATATGGCATATAAAAGTTTATCTCAATTTATTGAAGTATTAGAAAAAGCCGGTGAATTAATTCGTATCAAAGAATATGTAAATCCTGATTTGGAAATCACGGAGATTACGGATCGCGTATCAAAACAAAAAGATGGAGGCAAAGCACTTCTTTTTGAAAATACAGGCTATGATTTTCCTTTGCTAATTAATGCATACGGCTCTGAAAAACGTATGGCTTTATCGCTCGGAGTTGATAACTTAGATGATATTGGTGCAGAAATTGAAAAACTCTTCAAAAAAATGACTGCCCCGAAAAACAGTATCCTCGAAAAATTAAAAATGTTGCCCGAGCTGGGTAAAATAGCTGCTTTTATGCCCAAAACCGTTTCGGGGAAAGGAGCTTCGCAGGAAATTATACATAAAAATCCGGATATAAATAAACTTCCTGTTTTAACCTGCTGGCCTGCTGATGGAGGGAAATTTATAACCCTGCCTATGGTTATCACAATAGACCCGCTCACAGGCATCAGGAATGTGGGCATGTACCGTATGCAAATATTTGACAAAAACCTGACGGCAATGCACTGGCACAAGCATAAAGTAGGAGCACGACATTTTAATGAATATAAGAAACTCGGTAAAAAAATGCCGATTGCTGTTGCTCTCGGTGGCGATCCGGCTATTACTTATTCGGCAACTGCTCCCCTACCCGATAATATGGATGAATTTATGCTTGCCGGATTTTTGCGCAAGCAAAAAGTAAAACTGGTTAAAGCAATTACTCAAGATATTGAAGTACCGGCTGATGCCGATATTATTATTGAAGGATATATAGACCCCGAAGAAGAATTCATTTACGAAGGTCCCTTTGGCGACCATACAGGATTTTATTCATTAGCTGATTATTTTCCGAAATTTCATATTACGTGCATCACCCACCGGAAAGATGCGGTATATCCAACCACAATTGTAGGTATCCCTCCGCAAGAAGATGCTTACATAGGCAAAGCTACGGAAAGGATTTTTCTTGCGCCTATGCGCCTAACCATGGTACCCGAATTAAAAGACATGAACCTGCCACATTACGGGGTTGCCCATAATTTAACCATTGTGAGTATTGATAAAACTTTTTCGGGACAAGCGGTTAAGGTAATGAATGCATTATGGGGCGCCGGACAAATGATGTTTAATAAGGTATTAATAGTGGTTGATAAAGATATAGATGTGCATAATTACAAGGAAGTTTATCAAGCCTTTATTAAGAATGTTGATATTCGAAACGATTTGCATTTTAGCATGGGTCCTTTAGATATTCTGGACCATTCCGCATCAAAATATGCTTTCGGAAGCAAAATGTGCATTGATGCCACAAGTAAGTTTCCTGATGAGTTATATGAAAAAAATCAGGAAATACAAGAAAAAAGAACAGCAGAAGATATTAAAACAGACTTAAAACAACGAATTGTCGGTTTGGAAGATATTCGCTTTGTTGATGACGAACAAAAGATATTGTTTCTTTCCGCAAAAAAGACGAATGAAGATTATCTTGAAGAATTGCAACTGCATTTAAAAAACACAAACCGGTTAAAAGATATAAAATTAGTAATTCTTTTCGACAAAGAAGTTAATCTTAATGATTTAGCATCCTGCGCTTGGTTATCAACCGGAAATATTGACCCTAAGCGCGACACCTATTTTATTAATGATTTTGCACTAATTGACGCAACACGAAAAACGCTTGATAATGATAAGTTTGAACGTGATTGGCCTAATATATTGGTAATGGACAAGGCAACCATTAAGGCAATAGATGAAAAATGGGAACGTTTAAATATTGGAGACTTTATTCAATCGCCATCAGAATATTATCTTCCGCTAAAAATGAACGAAGGTGCTGTTGTAAAATAGATAATTGGCGGATTGCATTCTACACTTCAAATCGTCCGTCAGGACATTTGAACGTGTAGGACTCGATAATTGGTATAAACTTATCCGACTATCGGCAGATAGGAAAGTAAGTAATTAGATGATTGGATAATTCGTAAAATTCTAAAATCTTAATTTTACAATATCAATTTAATGTTGTAATTTTGAAGTATAAGTTAAAAAAGATATTATGAAGCTATTTTTAAATATATTATTCCTTTTACCCTTTTTAATTTTTGCACAAGACAGTACAAAAGTTAAAAAGCTAAAATACACGCCTGATTTTAAATTTAAAGACGGTATTTATTTAAGTTTTGAAGATGTAAGGCATAATAATCCAATCATTAAAGAACGAATTATCACTGATTTGAATTATGAAGATTATGCGTTTTTTGAAAAATTATTAGATAATGTAGAAACAATTACCGTATTGGATGCAATGGGTTTGCGAAAAGAAATACCCGTAAAAGATATTTGGGGTTTCAGTCAGAACGGAATTGTATATATACATTGGAACGATACCTTTAACAGAATTCCTGTTTTTGGCTCAATCAGCCACTTTATAGCCGATAAAACATACATTACCAACAACCCGAACTATCCGTATAACTATTATAACTCTTATTATAATCCGTATAATCCGTACTACTCTTCGGCTTACCCGGGCAATCAATCAAAACAAACCGAGCTGCGTCAATATTTATTAGATATGGAAACCGGAAAAGTAATTGATTATACAGATAAAAACATTGAACTTATTATAATGCGTGATCCGGAACTGTATCAAGAATTTATGAGCCTAAAAAAGAAACAAAGAAAAAAATTAAAGTTTGTTTTCTTACGAAAATATAACGAAAGACACCCTTTGTATATTTATGAAGCACAATAATCAAGCACTAAAACTATTAATTATGAAGAAATTAACATTATTACTAACGGTATTATTCTTAATAGCGGCAAATGCTAAAAGCCAAGATGCATCGGCTACACCGGAGGATATACAAAAATTCTTAAAATCGAAAACATATGTTGTTAAAGACCCCAATATATTTGGTTCGTACAATAGAGCCATACAAGAAGCTATGGAAAAAAATTGGACAATTACCGATTGGGAATTTATTGATGAAACAAAATTTGCACAAATCAGAAAAAGTTACCGCAATTCTTTTATCCGTAAAACCAAAGTAACTTTTACCAAAGACAAATCAAAAACGGCATATACATTTTTAAGTCTTTTACTGGGCGATAAAGCCAGCTCAATGAAATACATGCCTGATATTTGTTCTTTTCCCTTATCGTATTACGGTGTTGACCACGATAAATATTTGTATAAATTAGGTGCTATTGTAAAATTTATGCAAAACCATGTAAAGGTACTTCAAGAAAACCCGAATTTAAGCGGTAAAAATGTTTTTAAATATTATTTAAAAAATCTTGAAGAGCTTAAAGGAAAAACACTTTATTTAATAAAAGATGAAGTAGCTAAAAATGTAAATACACCCGAAAAAATCAAGCAATATTACACAGGTAAAGTTAAATTTGTAACAGAAGATGATATTAAAAATGCCATTTTAACAGGAAACCCCAATGTGGTTTTTCTTCATCTGGTAAAACCACCGGAAGACGGAAGTACTGAAAAAATGCGTATTTACAAGGCTATAATGGGTGCTGCCGATGGCAAACTATATTATTTCGGCTATCACAAATATAAAAAAGGCAAGTATCCTGATGCTTTTCTTGCCAGTGATTTTAAAAAACTTTCAGACTAAATAAAAAACTATGATTGGAGATTTTATGGGCAAAATGCAAGAAGCCCAACAACAAATGGAAGAAACAAAAAAACGTTTAGACGGTGTTTATGTGGATGCAGAAATTGAAAACGGTTTAATAAAAGCCACAGCCAATGCCAATATGAAACTTACCAATATCAATATAGCTGATGAATTATTAAAAGATAAAGAAGCCCTTGAAGATTTGCTGATTACCGTGGTAAACAAAGTAATGGAAAAAGCCAAAGAAGTACAAGAAGTAGAAATGGCAAAAGTAGCGCAAGGTATGCTGCCTGGATTAGACGGACTATTTGGCGGATAAAATACTTATGCGAAATCTATTTTTTAAAAAGGCTGAAAGCCATAGTTAATTTAGCCCAATGGCAACGCCTTGGGTTAAGTTCGAAAATAAAATGAGTATTCGCACTGTAAGTGCATTTAATTTACCCTTTCAAGGTGCCTTTATAGTGTTTGATTTATCCCCAAGGCGTTGCCTTTGGGTTAGTATAAATATGGCTTTCAGCCTATTTAGTAATTCCTAAATTGCGTGATTACGTACAAAAAGAAGTGCCAAGACATTGAGAATAAAAATTTAGAAAAATATAGGAATACCTCTATGTATTTGAGTCTTTTTGTGTAAATCTTTTTAACTCAATAAATTGATTCTTATTGAAGTAGTTAATCGCTCAATTTAGTATCTAATTAATAGGCAATACATAAGCACCTTGCTCACGCACACTGTAAGGTGCAATATTCATTGCTGCACAATCGCGCATTATGGCATTTTCGCGCCACATAGAAAGACTTGCATCTAAAATCAGTTCATCAAATTCAAATAAATCAATTACTTGCCGGATATTTGCATTAAAACCTTTGGATATAACCAGTAGGTTTACTTTTAGTTTCC
>JALSLF010000018.1 GCA_026988445.1 Bacteroidales bacterium | reverse complement strand
TAATTACCGGTTCTTTTTTGTACTTGTTGAACGGGCAATTGCAAAAAACAAAAATTATAGAAGTGAAGATGAATACAAAATCTTCGGATAAAGTTGAAAACAGTGAGGTTTTGAACTATTTTAAGTAATGTATTTTTAGTGGGAGTGCGACTTGAAGTTGTACTTCTAAAAGAGTTGAGTTTACGCATTTTTATCCCTGACATGGTAAACCCCTGTCAGGGATTTTTTATAAACTCGGTCAAGTGTTTAGGCACACTGACAGACGTAGGTTTCATGACTTGACAGTGTGCGAAGCTCCTGTCAATGTCTTTTCCTTTAAAATAATTGTATTTTTTTAATTACAGCTTAAAAAGTTGTGCTCGTATTTTCCGGTAGCGTTTAAAACTTTGCAGGGCGCCAGTGCACACTGAAAGGTTTTGCATGAAAGTATTAAACACTGTCAGGTGCTTTGCACGCTGTGACAGGTTTTACATGGAAACACCAAACACTGTCAGGTGCTGACGCACACTGACAGGTTTAGTGTTGCAAGGGTGTTGATGTGTGCTGCGGCAGGGATTGCAGTGGAAAGCCCACAGGACGCAATGCTTTGCAAAACTTTTGGCAAAAGAGCGACCGGCGGAAGCTCCTTTTGGCAAATTAGTTTTGCAGCATTGCGCACGAGGACTTGGAACGAAAAGCCCGTAGCCGCCCAAAATAAAACAGGAAAATAAATTTTAGAAATATTTTTGGATTTATTTTATTTCTGAATACTTTTACAAGTTGCAAATTTTCACAAAAAGAATAATAATTATGGCAAATGTAAACAAAACAAAAGGAGTTATTGCGATTTTAACAGGCGGTGGTGATGTTCCGGGACTAAATCCGGCGATACGTGCAATTACCATTCGTGCAATTAGAGAGAATTATAAGGTAATTGGCTTGCGCCGCGGATGGGCGGGAATTGTTGAAATGAAAAGAGATAAAAAAGCGGACAATAGCGCTTGTTATATTGAATTGACAGAAGAAATAGTAAACCGTGCAGGACGTACAGGGGGAACTTTTTTACATAGTTCAAGAACACGACCCAGCCATATGCCCAAAGCGAATGTGCCGGAACAATATAAAGATACTTATACGGACGATATTAATGATTTAACTCCTGAAGTAATTAAAAATTTAGAGTTTTTGGGTGTTGACTATTTAATCCCGATTGGCGGTGATGATACTTTAAGTTATGGGGTGCGTTTGTATCAGGAAGGTGTTAAAGTGGTTGCTATACCGAAAACAATGGATAATGACGTGCCGGGAACTGATTATTGTATTGGTTTTAGTACTTGTGTTACACGAACCATTAATATGACCAATACTTTGCGTACATCGGCAGGCTCTCATGAACGGATTTTAGTATTGGAAGTATTTGGCAGATATGCCGGTTTTACGGCTATGTTGCCCACAATGGCAGGTGCTGCAAACCGCTGTGTGATACCTGAATACAAATTTGATGTGGAACGCTTAACTGAACTATTGGTTCAGGATAGACATAAAAATCCGAGTAAATATTCGGTGGTGCTAATTTCGGAAGGTGCTATGTACAGTGGTGGAGAGATGGTGTTTGAAAATCAGGAAAAAGATATGTTCGGACATGCAAAATTAGGTGGGATTGGCGATATTGTTTCATCAAATATTAAAAATTTATCGGCAAAATTTAATAATGGACGTCCGGTTAATATAATTAATCAAAAATTGGGTTACTTGGTTCGCGGCGGCGATCCGGATGCCATTGACTCTATTGTGCCCATGGCATACGGAAACCTTGCTTTGGATTTAATTATGAAAAATATTCACGGAAGATTGGTTGTATTAAAAAACGGACGTTATGATAATGTGCCTATCGATGTGGTTACCAGTACTAAAAAATTGGTAAACATTAATAAATTTTACAATACCGACCGTTTGAGACCTTATTATAAGAGTTTTGAAATGAGTCCGTTGTTTATCATGACGAGTGAATTATAATTGTTTTTTTACTTTATTTTTACTGCATTACCTGTTTTTTTTGTTGTAATGCAGTTTTTTATTGCTTGTGAAAAGTATAAAACCTTATTTGTATATTAAATTTTTATTAAGTTCTATAATTATACTTTTCAAACTATGCTTTTTTGTGTAGTTTCGCCGGTTAGTCAATAATTTTATTTATCAAACAAAAATAAATATGGCAAAAATTAGGAAAATAGCAGTTTTAACATCTGGAGGAGATGCACCGGGAATGAATGCAGCGGTGCGTGCAGTAGTAAGGGCAGCCATTTATCATAAATTGGAAGTGATTGGTATAGAACATGGTTATGAAGGCATGATAAAAGGCGAATTGTTCAAATTAGAGTCCAAAGATATGCGAAATATAATTCATCGCGGCGGAACTATTTTGAGAAGTGCCCGAAGCATGGATTTTAAAACAGAAGAAGGAAGAGCAAAAGCATTTGAAAATTTACAAAAAAACAATATAGATGCGGTTGTAGTGATTGGTGGAGACGGTACTTTTAGAGGTGCGGGAATTTTTTCGCAAGAGTATGATATTCCGTTTGTAGGAATACCGGGTACAATTGACAATGATATGTTTGGAACTGATTTTACCATTGGCTTTGATACTGCACTAAATACTGTGGTTGAGGCGATTGATAAAATTAAGGATACAGCCAGCTCGCATGACCGTACATTTTTTATTGAAGTAATGGGGCGTGATGCCGGTTTTATAGCACTTCATGCCGGAATAGCAACCGGAGCAGAAGCTATTTTAATTCCTGAATTGGAAGGTCAGATTGATCATTTACGTAAGTTTTTGGATGCTGCTAAAGCTGCGGATAAATCATCGAATATTATTTTAGTTGCCGAAGGCAATAAAATTGGCGGTGCGCAAGAAGTAGTAAATCAACTCAACGGCGATTATGATGATTTAGGCATTCGTGTTAATGTATTAGGACATATGCAAAGAGGAGGTTCGCCTACGGCTTTTGACCGATACCTTGCCAGTAGGTTAGGGGTAGCTGCCGTTGAAGCTATTTTAGACAATCAGCGTAGTATTATGGTTGGGTATAGCAATCATGAGGTGGTTCATGTGCCGTTTAATAAAACCATTAAAGGACATAGAAACATTAATAAAGAATTGCTGGAAGTAGCTGATATATTAATGATTTAGACAGGGTAATTGTACTATATGCCTGAAACCGACTTATATGCCGACTTGATATTACCTGTTCCTTTAAATCAGGTATTTACTTATCATGTGCCCGAAGATTTGGCAGAGTTTTGTACTGTTGGTAAAAGGGCTGTAGTACAATTTGGAAAAAGGAAGGTTTACTCGGGTATTATTTACAGGGTACACGAAAATAAGCCTACGGATTATGAAACCAAAGATTTACTCTCGATACTTGATGATGTACCATTAATAAATGACCGGCAGTTAAAGTTTTGGAAGTGGATTGCCGATTATTATTTGTGTAGTTTGGGTGAAGTTTATCGTGCGGCACTTCCTTCGGGATTAAAACTGGAAAGTCAAACAGGTATCAGGTATAATTTTGATTTTTTTGAAGATGATGAAAATTTAGAAAGAGTAAATTTTACGGAAAAAGAAACTTTACTTTTAGATGTTTTAAGAAAAAAGAAAACATTAAAAATAAGTGAAGTAAATAAAATTCTTTCTTTAAAAAACAGTCTGGCTTACATAAAATCATTGTATGATAAAGGAGCTATTGAAATTGACGAAACCATTGTTTCAGCCTACCGTAATAAACAAGAGCGCTATATTCGTTTACACGAACGGATTGAGAATGAAGATATTTTAAATATTGAATTGGATAATTTAAAGCGTGCAAAAAAGCAAAAACAATTACTTTTTGATTTTTTAAAACTGATTAATTATGGCGAAAAAAATCAAATTGCCGAAATCAAGAAAAAAGAGTTATTAGCACAAACAGGTGCAAGCAATCAGGTGTTGGATGGATTGCTGAAAAAAGAAATTCTGGAATCGTTTAAAAAAAATATCTCACGTTTAGCGGTTGATAAAAACGAACTTATTGATGCAAAAATTTTAAATAAAGCACAGGCAACTGCCTTAAGAGAAATAAAAAAGCAATTTAAAGAAAAAAATACGGTCTTACTTCACGGTATTACTTCATCGGGCAAAACCGAAATTTATATTCATCTGATTAATGAGATTATAAAACAAGGCAAACAAGTACTTTATCTTTTGCCTGAAATTGCTTTAAGTACACAACTTATTATCCGTTTAAAAAAACATTTTGGGGATAAAATCGGGGTTTATCATTCAAAATTTAATGATGCGGAGCGTGTTGAAATTTGGAAAAATATTCAAAAGCGTTCCGAATTGCATAACAGACCCAATTATCAAATAATTTTGGGTGTTCGTTCGTCTGTTTTTTTGCCTTTTGAAAATCTCGGCTTAATTATTATTGACGAAGAACACGAAAACACTTTTAAACAATATCATCCTGCTCCGCGTTATCATGCAAGAGATTCGGCTTTGGTTTTGGCTCAAATTCACGGAGCTAAAACATTAATGGGTACGGCAACTCCTTCGATTGAAAGTTATTTTAATGCTCAAAACGGAAAATTTGGTTTTGTTGAACTAAAAACACGCTATCAAGATATTCTATTACCCGAAATTTTTATAGCCGACACCAAAGAAGCACGCCGAAAAAAACAAATGAAATCGCATTTTACGCCATTGTTGCTTGATAGCATACAAGAAGCATTGGCAGAAAATACAAAAGTGATTTTGTTTCAAAACCGGCGTGGCTTTGCTCCCTATCTTGAATGTACGGCTTGCGGTGAAATACCAAAATGTAAAAATTGTGATGTCAGCCTTACTTATCATCGGCATACCAATCAATTAACTTGCCATTATTGCGGGTATTCATACACAAATACCGGTGAATGTGCGGCTTGCGGCAGTTCGGCAATACGTACAAGGGGTTTTGGTACGGAGAAAGTGGAAGACGAGTTGGCAATTATGCTTCCCCATGCAAAAATTCGTCGAATGGATTTAGACAGTACGCAAGGAAAAAGGGCACATGAACGGCTCATTCAAGAATTTGAAACCGGACAAATTGATATACTTATTGGTACGCAAATGGTTACAAAAGGTTTGGATTTTGATGATGTAAGCCTTGTGGGCATTTTAGATGCCGACCAGATGCTGAATTTTCCCGATTTTAGAGCTTATGAACGGAGTTTTC
>JALSLF010000017.1 GCA_026988445.1 Bacteroidales bacterium | reverse complement strand
GTTTCTTCTAATTGATTGAGTGCGTTTTCTAATTGTTCATCGTTGGGGGCTACTCCATGCCATTTGTGGGTGCCCATCATAAAATCTACGCCCATTCCCATTTCGGTTTTCATAAGTATCATTACGGGTTTGCCTTTTCCTGTTTTTGTTTTGGCTTGTTTTAATATTTCCACCACTTCTTGCATGTTGTTTCCATCGGCTTGAAGCACTTCCCAGCCGAAAGCTTCCCATTTTGCTTTTAGATTACCCAAATTCATTACTTTATCAGTGGGTCCGTCTATTTGTTTTTGATTGTAATCGACCATAGAAATTAAATTGTCAATTTTGTGGTGGGCTGCAAACATAGCTGCTTCCCAAATTTGACCTTCATCTAATTCGCCATCGCCGTGTAAGGAGTACACAAGTTTTGGGTCTTTATTCATTTTTTTTGATAGGGCTGCACCGGCTGCAACAGATAATCCTTGCCCAAGTGAGCCGGATGCTATGCGAATGCCGGGTAAACCTTCTTCGGTTGCGGGATGTCCTTGCAGACGAGTGCCAATTTGTCGCAAGGTGCCTAACTCTTTAGTATCAAAATAACCGGTACGAGCCAAAACACTGTACCAAACCGGTGCTATATGACCGTTTGAAAGAAAAAACAGGTCTTGATTGTGCCCGTTCATGTCGAAATGATCGGGTTTGTGCTCTAAAATTTCAAAATATAAGGCGGTCATAATATCGGCACAGCCGAGTGAGCCGCCCGGATGCCCTGAGGCGGAATGATTTACCATACGCAGTATGTCGCGGCGTACTTGCGAAGCAATTTTTTCTAATTCTTGTATTGTTGCCATAATTTTTTTGATATTTTGCTGCAAAGTTAATGGTATTGAAAGAATATAAAAATAAATTCGTTTATCTTTACCGGCTGTTTTGAAAAAAATGTTCGTTATTTTTGGCTTTGCTTTGTTTTTAAGCGATGCCCTTGCTTGTGGCAGGGATTGCAGCGGTAGCTCCCGATGGTGAAAAATATACAAAACTAAAATTAAAAGAGCGATTGAAATGAGCTCCTTTAAATTTTATAGTTTTGTTATTTTTTACTATCGGGACTACAAGCGGAAAGCCCGTAGCCACCCAAATAAAAATGATTAAAACCTATATAGGGTGCAATATCAAATAAATACAGATATATGAGAAAATATTTTCAGGGATTGTTTTTTTTACTGTTTTTCGGGCTTAATTTACCTGCACAAACGCTTGTCGCGCATAAGAAGCCGAAACTTATTGTAAATATTGTGGTTGAACAGATGCGTTATGAATTGTTGCAACGCTATATGAACAAATTTAAGGAGGAAGGATTTAAAAAGTTGATAAGAGGGGGCAGCTTTTGCGAAAATGCGGAGTATGATTACTTGATTACCGAATCGGCACCGGGCTATGCTACGCTTGCAACGGGGACTACGCCTTCGGGGCACGGGATTGTTTCAAATGTATGGTATAACCGCCTGAAAGAAAAAAAGATATATTGTGTAGAAGATAATGCTTTGCCTAATTCATTACCGCATTTTGACAATCATAAATATTCGCCACATTATTTGTTTGGCTCTACTTATAGCGATGAATTGAAAATTGCTTCGTTTAAACAATCGAAGGTAATTGGTGTTGCTTTAAAGGATTATGCGGGTATTTTAATGTCCGGACATTTGGCGGATGAGGTGTATTGGTTTGATGATGAAACGGCTTATTGGACGAGTAGTGTGTTTTACACAGACTCGTTGAAAGAATGGGTAAAGCGGTTTAATGAGAAACAAATTATTGATGTTTATCTTTCGCGCAAATGGAAAACTTTGTTGCCAATTAATCTATATAAAGAAAGTTTGGCAGACCGGAATGCTTATGAATACGGTTTTGGCGATGGTAAAACTGTTTTTCCGCATGATTTAAAGGAATTATCAAAAGAATACGGAAAGGCTATTATAAAATATACGCCTTACGGAAATACTTATACAAAAGATTTTGCAATAGCGGCTATTGTGAATGAGCGGCTTGGAAAAGATAAATATACCGATGTGTTGAATATCGGTTTTTCAACACCGGCATATATTAACGAACTGTTTGGGGTGCGCTCCATTGAATTGGAAGATGTTTATTTGCGTTTGGATGCAGACTTGGCTCATTTAATACATTTTTTGGAAGATTTTGTGGGGAAAGGTGATTTTTTGATTGTTTTAACATCGGACAGAGGCTGTGCTGATAATCAAAATTACTATAAGGAGCTGGGTATGCCTGTGGGCGAATTTAATTCAGACCGTTCTATATCGGTTTTGGAAAGTTATTTGAAAGCAGTTTATGGGAGAAAAAATTGGGTGAAAGCCTATTATAACCGCCAAGTGTATTTAAACCGCTTGCGTATCGATATATCAAAAATATCTTTATCGGAAATTCAACAGAAAACCGCTGATTTTTTAACTGAGTTTACAGGAGTTGCTAATGCATCAACGGCATCTGTGCTGCAGACTACGAATTTTAGTTCGGGTGCGTTGAGAAAATTTCAAAATACTTATCACCCTAAACGCTCGGGCGATGTTTTGATTAGTTTGTTGCCGGGCTGGTTAGAAACGGGGAACGGCTACGATGCAACATATTATAAACAAAGTTCGCCTTACCGTTATGACGCTCATGTGCCTTTAATTTGGTACGGATGGAATATTCCGGCACAAAAAATTGTGCGTCCGGTACACATGAGCGATGTGGCAGTGAGTCTTTCGCGAATTTTGGGTATTGCCTATCCTTCGGGAGCAACGGGTGTGGCTATTGAAGAGTTGATTGTAAAATAGTTGCGGATTTAAGGGAATACTTAATCCCATTTAAAATTTGTTTTAAAATATTTAAAAATGTAAATTGCGTTTTAAAATAAACGTGAAAATGCAAAAAAAATATCATAAAATATTCATTGTACTCATATTTTTATTTCTATTTTTTAAGCTAAATGCTCAAACCGCTCATTATTGGGTATTTTTTAAAGATAAAAACGGCAGTACTTTTCACCCTTTTGAATATTTTGATGCTAAAGCCATTGAAAGACGTATAAAATCGGGTGTGGATTTATATGACAGTACGGATTTTCCGCTTAATCAGGATTATATATATAAGGTATCGGAGCTTGTAGAATCGGTAAATGTGCAATCGCGTTGGTTTAATGCGGTGTCGGTGGCTGCCAATGAGAAGCAAATTAAGGATTTACAGACTTTAAGTTTTGTGAGAAAAATTCAGCCGATTGCTACTAAGGCAATTTTGATGCGAAACAGATATGATACACTGATCACGCGTAGCGAAAAAGATTTGCTGAATTTACAAACCGGACGCATGCAAGCGGACAGTTTTTGGCAAGCCGGTTTTAGTGGTAAGGGTATAAAAATAGCTGTTTTTGATGCGGGTTTTCCGAATGTGGATAAAAGCCCTGTGTTTTCTCATTTGTTTAAAAATAAGCAAATACTAAAAACTTATGATTTTGCACGGAAAAAAGAAGAAGTTTATTCGCACAATGAGCACGGCACTATGGTTTTATCTTGTATTGCCGGAAAAACCCACGGACAAAATATGGGCTTGGCACCCGATGCACAATTTTTATTAGCACGCACCGAGGTAAGTACCGAACCTTTTTCGGAAGAGGAAAATTGGCTGGCAGCTATGGAATGGGCAGATAAAAACGGAGCAGATATTATCAG
Organism: Bacteroidales bacterium; assembly: GCA_026988445.1. GTDB lineage: Bacteria > Bacteroidota > Bacteroidia > Bacteroidales > NBLH01 > NBLH01. The sequence continues at coordinate 1,553 of JALSLF010000017.1, read as the reverse complement.
TAGTTCATTGGCTTATACTTATCACCGCTATTATACTTTTCAAATGGATGGGCATACAAGTCTTGTTGCAAAGGCTGCAAATATGGCAGCAGGAAAAGGTATGATTGTGGTAAATGCCATGGGTAACGATGGTGATTTGGATTGGAAAATACTGGCTACTCCTGCCGATGCGGATAGTGTAATGAGTGTTGGCGCAATAAATCCTTATACGGATTTTCATGCAAGTTTTAGTTCTTTCGGTCCAAATGCAAATTATCAAAGAAAACCTAATGTGGTTGCAATAGGGACTGTAATTGCTGCCGGTAAAAATAAATTGCAAAAAGTAAAAGGTACCTCATTTGCAACACCTCTGGTTACCGGGTTTATTGCTTGTGCATGGCAAAGTCGTCCTTTTTTAACCAATATGCAGCTTTTTGATTTAATTGAACAATCCGGCGATTTGTATCCGTATTTCGACTATGCGCACGGATATGGTGTTCCCCAAGCAAGTTTTTTTACTGCAACAGAACTTTTACATTTGGATCCCACTTTTGATTTTGTTCAGGAAGATAATAAATTGATTGTCCGGGTAGATAAAAAGCTGATTGTTCGTAAAAATGGGAAAATGAATAATTATTTGTATTATAATATTAAAGATGAAAACGGAATAATTCAATCCTATTGGTTAATTGATGTTTATCAGAAAGATGCGGTACTGTTAGATTTGACCGAAATACCCGAAAACGGAAGTGTAACGGTACATTTTAAAGGATTTACTAATGTTTATAAAAAGGGGACAGAGTAGTAGTTGAGGAGTTGAATGGTTAAATGGCTGAATGGTTAAATGGTTGAAAAGCAGATGTTTAATATTTGTCTGACTATTGGTAGATTGAATAACTTGTCCGACCACTGGCAGATTGCTTATTTAAATATTGTTTATTGAATATTGCTTATTAAATATTGTTTATTAAATATTGTTTATTAAGTATTGCTTATTGAGTATTTGAATATTAAGTAATGAATAATTTGTTTGGCTATCTGTGAACTGTTGAATGGTAGCGGCTTACTGTTTGTATGACTTTCGGGATTATTGTTAATTTATAATAACTTAGTGTGTATAACTATGAAAAATATCTTTTTAATTTTAATAATATTTTTTCCCTTAACTGTTTTTTCGCAAACGGTTTTGTTGCATGAAGATGTTCGGAAACTTGATTTTCAGATGCCTTCGAGCGGGCCTAATTATAAAAATTTTCATCAACTTTATTTGAATTATTTGTTTATCATACCCATGAACGATGATGCGGAAATAGAAACAAATACCGGTCAGTCGGGAATTTTTACCATTGGCTGGCGATACAAGCGTAAATTGAGCGAATGGTTTGCTTTGGGTACCGGTTTTAGTTATGCAAATGCGCAATATTCTATAAAACAGTATGCAGGAAAACAAATTCCGAATGATATTTTGCACGATAAAGAAAAGCTGAAATACAATAACTTAAATTTAGAGTTTTATATTCGTTTTAATTTTGGAAAGCGTGGAAATATCATTGGTAAATTTATTGATTTAGGTA
>JALSLF010000016.1 GCA_026988445.1 Bacteroidales bacterium | reverse complement strand
GATTTCCAATCATTTTGATTTCGGGTCAAAAGTCCTAATTTCCGTCCTACATTTCCTGTATGTACATCTAAGGGTAAATATAAATATTTAGGCTTAATTTTTTTCCAAATTCCAAAATGAACTCCGCTTTTATCTTGCCTCACCATCCACATTAAAAACATATTCAACCGCTTTGCCGATGAATTTTTAGCAACATTCGATATATGTTTTCCGGTTCTTTCAGGAAAAGGAATACTAAAAAACAGCTCACGGAAATATATTAAAGCCTGCTGAATATCATCAGGATATTCAGAAAAAACAGATTCTAAACCTCCATGATTTTTATAAATAGAGCGTAAACTTTTCAGAAAGAAAATTAAATCGATACGATTAAAGGTACGATGAACAAAATGAGGCAAACTTTCCAATTCATCATCACTCGCACTCATTAAAAAATCATAAGGCTGATTATCCATAATACGCATAATATTATCTGCATTACGTATAATCATTTTACGATTTCCCCAAGCTATGGCAGCAGTTAAAAAAGCACTAATTTCAATATCTTCTTTTCGAGTAAAGCGATGTGGAATTTGTATCGGGTCACTTAAAATAAAATCGGGCGTATTGTATTGCACGTATTTTTCTTCAAGAAAATCTATTAACTCAGATTCAGACATTTTCAAATCAAAATTTCAATAAAAACAATCAACTTAAACGCTCAATTTACAATCCCGTCTTTAATATGCAAAATTCGATCCGACATGCTTGCTAAATCCTCGTCATGAGTAACAATAATAAAGGTTTGTTTAAATTCATCGCGCAAACGAAAAAACAGTTCATGCAATTCCTTTTTATTGGCAGAATCCAAATTGCCCGAAGGTTCATCGGCAAGAATTACCGATGGATTGTTTATTAAAGCTCTTGCCACAGCCACACGCTGTTGCTCTCCTCCGGAAAGTTCGTTGGGTTTATGATGGTTACGATCTTTTAAATTCAAAAAATCCAATAATTCATTGGCGCGTTGCTCTGCATCCTTACGCTTTAGCCCACGTATAAATGCTGGCATACAAACATTTTCCAAAGCAGTAAATTCAGGTAACAAATGATGGAACTGAAACACAAAACCAATTTCTTCGTTCCTTAATTTTGCTAATTTTTTATCCGGTAAACCAACAATATTAATATCCTTTATTAAAACTTTCCCGCTATCGGGTTTATCAAGCGTACCGATAATTTGCAAAAGCGTAGTTTTCCCGGCTCCGCTTGCTCCCACTATAGATACAATTTCTCCTTTGTTTATCCGGAAATCAATACCTTTTAATACATGAAGATTTCCAAAAGATTTCTTTATATTTTTTGCTTCAATCACCGAAAAATGTATTAGTTAGTACCAAGGTAATGTAAAATGAAATGTACTGCTCAATGATTCAAAATCGAACCCGCCAATAACAGCAGCCAAATACAATATATATGATAAAAACAGCAAACTGCCCTCTACCCTATTTAAGTACACCGTTTTAAAAGGGAATATAAACAAAAACAAAAGGACAGACACAAACATCATCCATATAATATCAAAAGAAAAAGCAATATGGTCAATCGCTATCGGGTGAATCATACCGGTAATACCCAATACAGCCATAATATTAAAAATATTAGAACCGATAATATTTCCGATGGAAATATCCGTTTGTTTTTTAAGTGCGGCAATTATTGATGCAGTAAGCTCCGGCAAGCTGGTACCAAAAGCAACAATTGTAATGGATATAACACGTTTGCTTACACCTAATTCCGTAGCAATATTTACCGCAGAGTTTACCAATAAATCGGCACCATAAGCTAAACCAACCGACGAAGCTATAACAATAACAAACGAAAGTCCTAGTTTATATTGGGGCTTATTGTCATCATTCTTATCACTAATAATATCGGGTGTTGATGTTTTTACTGAAAAGAACAAATATGCAGCAAGCATAGCAAACAAAATAAAACTTTCCCAAAACCCTAAAACATTATTGAGCGTAAAAACATAAAGCAATACAGATGCCAGCATCATAACCGGCCAGTCGATACGCCAAGATGTTTTACCAACAGGAATAGGAATAATCAATGCGGTAACTGCTAATACCAAACCAATATTGGAAATATTAGAACCTACCACATTTCCAAAAGCAATTTCAGGGCTACCTGATAAAGCTGCTTTTACACTAACTATTAACTCAGGAGCAGAAGTTCCGAAGGCAATAATTGTGATACCGATTATTAAAGTGGGTATATTAAAGTGCCTAGCTATGGACACTCCACTCTGAACAAGAAATTTACCGCTATACACCAATAAAATAAGCCCGATAACAAAAAGAATGTAATCCATTAGCCTTCCAAATTCTTTTTAATATCGTTTACATCTTTTATAATATCGGTATCGGTAATTTCTTTCTTGATTTCTTCGGTTGCTTTTTTAAATTCTTTGATACCTTTTCCCAGACCGCGCGCAACCTCAGGTATTTTTTTTGAACCGAACAATAATAATATAAATACCATTATTACAAAAATCTCGGCTCCGCTGATAAATAAAATTACAGAAGTCATTTTAATAATTTTTAAATTAAAATACTAAATAGAGATTTTTTGTTTGAACAAAGATAGGAAACATAAAAGCCACTACAAAATTGCAGTGGCTTTTATAATA
>JALSLF010000015.1 GCA_026988445.1 Bacteroidales bacterium | reverse complement strand
TAATATCTAAATACCAATATTTATTTTTTTACTTTCTTTTTAGCTTTATACTCCGACTTCTTCTTCTCCACTTTTTCGGTAACTCTAAGTGTATCGTAAACAATAGGAGTTGCAACAAATAATGAAGAATAAGTACCTACAAACACACCAATTAATAAGGCAAAAATAAATCCTTGAATTACTTCACCACCAAAAATAAAGATTGCCAACAATACTAAGAAAGTACTCAATGAAGTATTTACGGTACGACTAATTGTACTATTTAATGCACTGTTATACAGTTCTTTTACGGAGCCTCTCTTATGCTCACGAATATATTCACGAATACGGTCAAACACAACCACGGTATCGTTCAGTGAGTAACCAATAACAGTCAAAATAGCCGCAATAAATGCTTGGTCAATTTCTAATGAAAAAGGTAAATATCCATACAACAATGAGAACATTCCCAAAGTAATGGTAACATCATGGGCCAAGGCACCAATAGCTCCCAAACCAAACTGCCAGTTCTTAAATCGTACAAAAATATAAAAGAACATAATGAGTAGAGAGAAGATAATTGAGTAGATAGCAGCCACCTTAATATCATCCGCAATAGTTGGTCCTACTTTACGCGAACTTTGCCTGTAATCATGAATAAAATCACTGAAAGTAACATCATCGCCCAACAATGGTTTTAGTCCTTGATATAAATGAGCTTCAACAATGCTATCTGCACTGGCATCATCAATATCTACGAGATATTTGGTACTGATTTTTACCTGATTATTTCCTCCATAAGTTTTTACTTCGGGAGTATTGCCTTCAAAAGCCTTTGTTAAGTCCTTAGCTAATTCAACGGTATTAACATCTTGTTTAAATTTCACGACAAAAGTACGCCCTCCAACAAAATCAATACCTTTGTTTAAGCCTCGAGTAGCCAAAGAAGCTATTCCAACCAAGACAATTAAACCGGATATAGCATAAAAAATCTTACGTTTACCGATAAAATCAATATTCAAATTTTTAAATGCATTTTCGGTAAGTTTAATCGAAAATTTAATATCTTTTTTCTTATCAAGAAAACGGTCAAAAATTAAGCGTGTAATAAATATCGCTGTAAATAAAGATGTCAATATACCGATCATTAATGTAGTAGCGAAACCTTTAATGGGTCCATGTCCGAAAATAAATAGAACAATGGCGGTTAAGAAAGTGGTTACGTTTGCATCCAAAATGGCTGAATAAGCATTTTTATAACCATCGGTAATAGCCAATTTTAAGCCTTTACCATTTGCCATTTCCTCTCTGATACGTTCATAAATAAGTACGTTTGCATCTACCGACATACCAATGGTAAGTACAATACCGGCTAATCCGGGCAATGTTAAAACGGCTCCCAAGGATGCCAACACTCCGAATATAAAGAAGATATTAGCGATTAATGCCACATCAGCAACTAAACCTGCGGTATTATAATAAAACCACATGAATAGTAGAATAATAACGAAAGCTATTACAAAGGAAATTAAACCTGCATTTACCGCTTGATGGCCTAAAGAGGGTCCAACAATTTGCTCCTCAATAATTTTTACCGGAGCAGGCATTTTACCCGATTTTAAAATATTGGCAAGGTCTTTTGCTTCGGCAACACTGAAATTACCGGTTATTGATGAGCGTCCTCCTTTAATTTCATCATTAACCACAGGATAAGAATATACATAATTATCCAAAACAATGGCAATTTGTTTGCCAATGTTTTCTTTTGTAAGTCTTGCCCACTTTTGTGCTCCCTCAGCATTCATGGTCATGGTAACCTCGGCAGTTGCCTGATTATTTCCAAACTCGGCGCGTGCATTAGTAACCACATCACCTGAAAGTGCAGGTAAACCATCACGATTGGTAACCTTAATGGCAATTAACTGAAAATATTCACCTTTTGTTTTGTAATCAACCGGTTTAACTTCCCATAATAATTTTAGGTTTCTGGGAAGAATTTCTTTTATGGGTAATAGATTAAGGTATTCATTAACTTTTGCTGTATCTTTTACGTGTGCAGTACCAACGGCAGCCCCTTTAAGTAACTGTCCCTGCTGATTAGCATTGGGACGTAATACGGCAAATAAAGGATTTTCTTTTTCAAACTGCGAAAAAGCATCTAATGTTTCACCGGTTTTAGTAGTATCTTTTTCAATTTCATCTAATAAAGATAATTCAGAACTGTCTTTTACTTCTTGTGTAGCTGCATTAGCAACAGCGTTTGAATCTACCACAGAAGAATCTAACATGCCGGCACTTTCTGTTGCCAATAACTCTTTTAATTTTTCATTTGCAGCACGCAAATATTCAAAAACTTCGGTATTATCATAAGTTTCCCAAAATTGAAGATCGGCTGTTCCTTGCAATAGTTTACGTACACGTTCGGGATTTTTTATACCCGGTAATTCAACTAAAACACGTCCGGCAACATCTAATTTTTGGACATTTGCTTGCGATACACCAAAATGGTCAATCCGCGTACGGATAA
>JALSLF010000014.1 GCA_026988445.1 Bacteroidales bacterium | reverse complement strand
AATATAAAAAACAATTTAATTGTGGCTACATATAGAGGTTTATTTAAAATCAATAAAGAAACCGATATTGCAGAACCGTATAAGGGACTTGGAACAGAGTTTACTAATGGTGATTATGGAATATTTAATATTAATGAAGATGATGACGCATATTGGTTAGCTGCATATTCTAATGATTTAACAAAAAGTAAATGGCAAGGAGTAATTCAGTTAAAAAAAACGGAATCGGGAAAATATCAAAAAATACAAAACCCTTATAATATTCTCCCTTATAAAGTTCCTTATGTTCTATATCACGATAGTAATTATTTGTGGATAGCTAATGCAAAAGGTCTTTTTAAACTGGATAAGAAAAAACAAAAAAATTATTCACAGAAATTTTATACAATTATCAGCAGGGTTAGTACAAACAGTGGTGATTCATTATTATTTGCAGGGAACTACAATAGCGATAGTACTTTTTATATTCAAGCAGAAGATAAAATCCCTGTTTTGGCTTTCAAACACAACCAAATTACCTTTGAATACTCTGCAGGTTTTTACGAACAGGAAGAAAAAACCCAATACAGTTACCGTTTACTGGGCTTTAATAATCAATGGTCAAAATGGACCAACGAACATAAATTTACTTATACAAATATACACGAAGGTGATTATACTTTTCAGGTTAAAGCAAAAAATATATACGGAACTGAGGGCATAATAGCAAGTTATAAATTTACAATACTACCCCCTTGGTACCGAACAGCTTGGGCTTATATTTCTTATGCCATAAGCGCATTTTTACTTATATGGCTAATTGTTAAATACAATACAAAACGCTTAAAAGAAGAAAAAATACGCTTAGAACTCTTGGTAGCAGAACGTACACGTGAAATTAAAGCACAACATGATAAAATTGCTGAATTGCATAAAAGCATCATGGATAGTATTTTTTATGCACGTAGAATTCAAGAAGCCCTCATGCCACCCAATGAATTTTTACAAAAATTATTGCCGGAGCATTTTGTTTTGTTCAAACCGCGCGATATTGTAAGTGGTGATTTTTATTGGGCAACAAAACATGATGGCAAAGCAATTTTGGTAGCTGCCGATTGTACCGGACACGGTGTACCGGGTGCCTTTATGAGTATGCTCGGTATTTCATTTTTGAATGAAATTGTAAATAAAATAGAAGTTCTTGAATCGCATCAAATACTTAATGAATTAAGAGACAATGTGAAAAAATCGCTCAGACAAACAGGAAAAGAAAACGAAACAAAAGATGGTATGGATTTGGCACTTTGCATCATCGATTATAAAAATATGCAAATGGAATACTCCGGAGCTTTTAATTCACTTTATTTAATTAGAGAAGGAGAACTAATAAAATACGATGCAGACCGTATGCCAATTGGAATTTATATACGTGAAAAAGAATCATTTACAAAACATATTGTCCAATTACAAAAAGGGGATTGCTTTTATATTTTCTCCGATGGTTTTGTCGATCAATTTGGAGGTCCAAAAGGCTCAAAATTAATGACTAAACGGTTTAAAGAATTACTATTGACAAATTACACAAAACCAATGAACGAACAAAAGAAAGTATTAGAAGACTTCCTTAATCAATGGCAAGCTTATACTAATGAAAAAGGCGAAACTTACCGCCAAATTGATGATATTTTAGTAATTGGCGTACGGATTTAAGGTTGTATATACCGGCTAATTTGAATTTACACACAGAGTGTTAATCTACAATTAGTTGCGTACAAATAAAAAATTTAAGTGTTAAAAAAGTGTTAAAAAATTTGCAGATAAGAAAATAGCAAGTATTTTTGTACTGAAATTCAAAAACGGTCGAAAAGTTTATATGTGTGCAAAATACGACATACAAGATGATGTTCGGAAAATATTGCTGACAGCAGCCAGTAGAATTTTTGCACGTTACGGATACCAAAAAACAACAGTTGATGACTTGGCAAAGTCAGCAGGTAAAGGCAAAAGTACTTTTTACTATTATTATAAAAGTAAAGAAGAGATTTTTAAAGATGTAATTGAGAAAGAGGCGCAAATTTTACGTATGAAGCTTATAGAGTCCATCAGTGTAGAGGGAGATGCTTTAAAAAAAATGAAAAAATATGTAATTACGCGTTTAAGTTCTTTTGATAGTTTGGTGAATTTTTACAGTGCTTTAAAAGATGAAGCCTTAGAGCATTTTGATTTTATTGAAAAAATACGTTCTAAATACGATGCCGAGCAAATAAATATTATAAAAATGATATTCCTGGAGGGCATTAAAAACAAGGTAATTGAATTAGACAATATAGATATGGCTGCCGAATCGCTTGCTGTTGTCTTAAAAGGTTTAGAATATCATTTAATTTTTGATAAAAATCCGGAAAGAATTAATGAACATAGAATTAATAAAATAATTGATTTAATATTTAAAGGCGTGGCAAAAAAATAATATTTTTTTGCCAAATTTTAGACCAACAAACCAAACTGGTCTAAAACAATGAGTTCTAATGTTTGGTTAATAGTAGTTTCATAATTAAAATGGTTGTTAAAGTGAGTGCCGGCAGACTAATATCTGCCGGCTAATTTAAGGTGAAATTTTTTTAACTATTTATCGACCCAAAAATAAAACTAGTCTAAACGTTTATAAATTTAATAAAAAATGAAAAAAACAGTTTATTTAATAATAGGTATTTTACTGTGGACATCTTGCGCAAAAAATGTAGAAAACAAAGATGTGAACAAAAAAGAAACCGCGAAATTAGAAACAGAGCAAGTAAAATTAAACAACAATAATTTGCTTCTGGAATACAGCGGAACAGTAGAAGCGTGGAAAACCATTCCGGTAAGTTTTCAAACAAACGGAACAGTGGCAAACATTTTTGCAGAAGAAGGGCAGTTTGTGAAAAAAAATCAACTATTAGCAAGTTTAGATAAAAGCGATGCGCAAAATTCGTATAAAATAGCCAAAGCAAAAGAAGAGCAAGCACAAGATGCTTACAGCAGGCTTAAAACGGTTCATGAACAAGGTAGTTTACCCGAAATTAAATGGGTAGAAGTACTTACTAACTTAAAGCAAGCTCAATCAATGAGCGAAATTTCAAAATCAAATTTACAGAAATGTGATTTACGTGCTCCGGTAGGCGGCTATATTGGAAAACGAAATGTTGAAATTGGAATGTCCGCTTTGCGTGCTAATGCGCCTTTTGAGATTGTTGAAATACAAAAAGTGTACATAAAAATTCCGGTGCCTGAAAATGAATTAAGCCTGCTAAAAAAAGGAATGAAAGCACATATCACCGTTAGTGCTTTAAACAATCGACAGTTTACAGGAACAGTTGACAATATAGGTATTGTAGCCAACACTTTTTCAAGAACTTATGATGTGAAAATTTTAGTAAAAAATCCGGAATTACTGTTAAAACCAGGAATGGTTTGCGATGTGAAAATAGATGCAGGAAAACAAGAACAAAAAATACTGGTTTCCACAAAATCAGTGAGTGTGGACGATAAAGGAAAAACCTTTGTTTACCTCATCAAAAATAATAATGCGGTAGTAAAACAATTCGTTAAAACAGGTGCTTATGCAAATAATCAAGTGGAAATTTTAGAAGGTTTATCGCAAGGCGATTTGATTGTAGTTTCAGGTCAGCAAAAAATTAATCCACTGAATATTCAGAATAAAGTACAATAATTAAACATCTATTTATCAATTAATTAACAGTAATATAAAATTACTGACAGGATATTTCTTGCCTTAAATTATAATATCATAAAAAAATGGAAAAAAGAAAAGTCAACATATTTGAATCGGTAATGAAACACCCGCAAATAGCATTTTTGCTAACCGGTATATTACTGGTTTTCGGAGTGTACGCCCTCATTAAAATGCCCCGTCAGGAATTTCCTGAATTTACCATTCGTCAAGGTTTGGTAATCGGTGTATATCCGGGAGCAAGTGCTGCCGAAGTGGAAGAGCAATTGACCCGAAAAGTGGAAAATTTTATTTTCGGATACGAAGAAGTAAACAAAGCAAAAACTTATTCAATCTCAAAAGAAGGGGTAATGATTATGTTTGTTGAACTAAACGACAAAATCAAAGACTCGGATAAGTTTTGGTCAAAATTAAAGCATGGTTTAAACGAACTTAAACCGCAATTACCCTCGGGAGTTATCATGCTTAAAGGCGATAATGACTTTGGAAACACTTCCGCTGTATTAATTTCATTATCAGCTAAAAACAAAAGCTATAAAGAATTAAAAAATGCTTTGGAAGATTTGGAAGCGGATATTCGTAAAATTGAATCGGTATCGAAAATTAAACATTACGGTTTACAATACGAAGAGTATGCCGTACATGTACAAAAAGAAAAATTAAATCAATACAATATTAAATCCTTGAGTTTATTTACCGCTTTCCGTTCAGACGGTATGGTAAATTATGCAGGGGATTTAGACAATGGTGAATTGGTAATGCCCGTGCATCTGCCACCACGCTTTGAAAACATCAACGATATAAAACAGCAAATTATCTATGCCGATCCCAAAGGGGATATTATCCGGTTAAAAGATATTGCAACTATTGAGCGTAAATACAAAGATTTTGACAGCTACATAAAATACAATGGGGATAAAGCGGTAGTTCTATCTTTAGAAATGCAAAACGGAAATAATATTGTTGATTTTGGTGATGAGGTAGATGAAGTATTAAATCAGTTTAAAGCCCAACATCCGGACATTAGCGTAAATAAAATTTCCAATGCCCCCCAAGTGGTAAACAAAGCCATCAGCCACTTTTTAAAAGAGTTTGCTATTGCTATCATAGCCGTTATTATTGTAATAATGTTGCTTTTACCGTTCAGAGTTGCCGGTGTGGCAGCACTTACTATTCCTGTTTCTGTATTGATGACCTTGTCGGCTCTTTATCTGTGGGGCGTTGAGTTGCACACCGTTTCCTTGGCTGCATTAATTGTTACCTTAGGAATGATTGTAGATAACTCTATTGTAATTATCGATAATCATATAGAAAAACTAGACGAAGGCGAAACCCCTTGGAATGCTGCATGGAAAAGTGTTTCGGAATTGTTCTTACCGGTTTTTGTAGCAACCTTGGCTATTTTCTCGGCTTATTTCCCAACAGCTATGTATTTACATGGTACCGTAGGCGATTTTACCGAAACATTTCCAATCGCAATAGGAATGGCACTCCTAGCTTCATTACTTGTTGCAGGATTTTTAGTGCCCATCATTTCCTATACTTTTATTAAAAAAGGCTTAAAAGA
>JALSLF010000013.1 GCA_026988445.1 Bacteroidales bacterium | reverse complement strand
CCGGATGTAAACCGTTTAAATACCGATAAGCGCGGCGAATTGCTCGGTGAGTTTAAAGCAGATGATAAAATATTGGTAATCAATAAGTCCGGTTATTATCGATTAACGGATTATGAAGTTTCAAATCATTACGAAGATGATTTGCTGCTTATTCAAAAACATAATCCGAATAAGATTTTCTCGGCAGTTTATTTTGATAAAGAAAAAAACTTTTACTATCTGAAACGATTTGAAATAGAACCAACCGAGCGAAAAGCATGGTTTATCCCCGAAGAAGAAGGTGCTGCTGAATTAATTGCTGTTTCGCAAGACAAAAAACCTGTTTTACATGTTGAATTTGGCGGAAAATATCAAGGGCGACCTGATGAAGATATTATTGTTGAGGAATTTATTGCTGTTAAAGGTTATAAAGCAAAAGGTAAGCGCATAAGTGCCTATGAGATAGCCAAACTTGAATTTACAAAACCACTTGATGCACCCGAAGATATAGAAGAGGAAAGTCAAGATGAAATTTTAGACCAAAATTCGGAGATAAAATTGGAAATTGAAAATGATACACCGGGAAAAAACGGTGAACAAAAAAGCTTGGATTTATTGTAAATTATTCTTTTTTTGTTAATTTTGAATAAAATATTTTAGCCTTTGTTTGTTTTTTCAAATATTGTCTATCATATAAAAATTAATAAATTATATTTATGGCACGTGTTTTTATTATTTGGAGTGAAAAGTATAATACAGGGATTAATATCATTGATGAGCAACATAAAAAACTAATTGCTATTTTAAATTCTTTATACGAATCGTTTGTTGACCGTACTACAAATGAAAAAATCAAAGAAATTGTAAAAGAGTTAGCTGATTATACAGTGTATCATTTTGGTGTGGAAGAAAAGTATTTTAAAGAGTTTAATTATGAAAACATCGAAGAGCATATGGAGCAACATCGATATTTTGTTAACCAAATAAAGGAATTTCAGAAAGATATGGAAGCAGGCAAAGTATCGGTTACTTTTAAATTGATGAACTTTTTACGCTCATGGCTGATTGAACATATTAACGGCACCGACCGAAAGTATATTGCACTTTTTAAAGAGAACGGCTTATAACAGAATTATTCCATAAACATTTACTTTTCTTTTAGCTAAGTTGAGTGAATTTCAATATTTATACACTCAATTCGGATTTAACGTTTTTTAAGATTAATTAAGCACTTTTAACACTTTTCGTAGATATTCGTTTATACCTTTGTAAATATTTTAATTTCATTGCAGATTTAAAACACATCAAATGAATATATTGGAAAGCAAAGTGCAAAAGCGGTTTTTAAAAAGTTTAGATAAAGGGGAACAAATTGATATTGCAGATACCGCAAAAAGGCTTAGCGCTTTTCTATCCTGTTTACCACAAAAACAAAGAAAAAAATTAGTAGATTTACTTCTTCAAGTCCGGCAAGTTCAAAAAAGAAACATCGATATAAATATAAAATCCCAGAAAATAAAAGATATATTATGGAATAATCAATCTTTACAAACAAAGCTGCTTACCGGTAAAATTTCTGCAATAATAGTTGCAAACTTCACGTTCGGAACGGGAAGAATTGAAGATATTGGTTTAGCAGGAGCCTATGATGTTTGGGGTTTCCTTGCCAATAAATCGGGCAAAGAATTAATTACAATAAGCATTAAAAATTTGGGTTTATAATGCTCGCTCAATTTAGGATTTAAAGATTATTACTACACAATACGCTTAAAATATTTTTTCCACACTTATTTACAATTCTGATTAAGAAATTTTATGTAAATTTGCGCAAATTGTATGCTTTATTTTACAAAATTTCTATTATGATTAGCGATTATAAAACTGCTGTAAATAATATACGTAGTATATTAAAACAATACATTTTGGATAGTAAATTACAATCTTTGGTAGTTGGTTTATCCGGTGGTATTGATAGTGCCTTAACGGCTGCTTTGGCAAAACCGGTGTGTGATGAACTAAATATTCCTATTTACGGGCGTAGCATTACCATTGAAACAAATAAACCCGATGAAATTGTCCGTGCAAAAGCAATAGGCGAAAATTTTGTCAGTGATTTTAAAGAAGTGGATTTAACCGAAGGATTTAAAGTATTAGCCGGTTTGATTACCGAAAGTGGTGATGAGGATACCCAATCAACAGCTTCTAAAATCAGACGTGGAAATATTAAAGCTCGAACGCGAATGGTCTATTTGTATGACTTGGCAGCACGCTATCGCGGAATGGTGCTTTCTACGGATAATTATACGGAACTGCTGCTTGGTTTTTGGACACTGCATGGTGATGTTGGCGATTACGGCATGATACAAAACTTATGGAAAACCGAAGTTTATGAAATGGCGCGCTATATTGTAAAAAATTTAGAAGATATTAATGCCAAGAATGCACTTCAAGCCTGTATTGATGCGGTAGCAACCGATGGTTTGGGAATTACAAACAGCGACTTGGAACAAATTCAAGCAAAAAGTTATGAAGAGGTAGATCAAATATTATTAAAAATGATTTATAATACCGAAGATTTTGAAAAATATAAAAATCATCCGGTAATACAACGTAAGTTAAGCTCGGAGTACAAGAGAAACAATCCGTATAATATTCCGAGAGAATTGATTACCGATGTGCCTTATTAGAAAAATTAAGAGTTAAAATTATGTTGATCAGACTTTATGAAGAAAACCCTTCACCAAAGCACATAAAGCAAATTGTTGATGTGCTGAAAAATGGTGGTTTAGTGATTTACCCGACTGATACACTTTATGGTTTGGGCTGTGATATTTTTCATCATAAAGCCATTGAACGATTGGCAAAGATTAAAGGTTTAGATGCTAAAAAAGCAAATTTCTCGTTTATTTGTGAAGATTTAAGCTCGGTTTCCGAATATACACATCCGATTAGTAATCATGTTTTTAAGATAATGAAACGTAATTTACCCGGACCTTTTACCTTTATTCTTGAAGCTAATAATAAAATACCCAAAATACTGAAAAGTAAGAAAAAAACTATTGGTATCCGGGTGCCCGACAATAATATTATTCGTGAAATAGTTAGAGAATTAGGCAATCCGGTACTCACTACCTCTATCCGGGATGATGATGATCTTGTAGAATACACTACCGACCCCGAACTTATTCATGAAAAATATGCAGATATTGTTGATATTGTTGTAGATGGCGGATACGGGAATACCACTGCTTCAACCATTGTTGATTGTACGGGCGATGAGCCGGAAATTATCAGAGAAGGGGTAGGGGAGTTGATATATTAGATTTTATAAAGGCTAATGGTTACGCCTTGGTAATATGAGCGAAGCAATTAAAATCAAGCAAAATGGCAGACAATCAAGCTGATGTTATGGCTTTTTGTCAATTCGTTTATATATTGGTTCTATTTCTTCTTTAATCTTTCTCAATACTGTATCAAAAGTTAGATTATCAATTATCTTTGTTTTCTTTTTAAAAGCGTTCCATTGAGTTAATCTATCTTTATTTGTACAAAATTCTTCTTTGAAAACACTATGATTTTCAGTATAAACAGTATTTCGCGTTTTGAAAGTAATATTTATTGCATTTTCAAGTTTGGATTTATCAATTTCATTGTTATTGAGTAAAGAATAAATATCGTAAAAATCTTTCATTCTACTGTTAGCTTCTGAAAGCTGTATCATTGCTTCAAACTTCTCCGCAATTGCCGAATATATTGAATAAACCTGTATTATCGGTTGTGCCATTTCAAGAATTACAGGATAATTAACCATTAATGGATTTGGATAAACCTTATCTCCAAAACCAACATCAATTTGGATACGTTGTTTTATTGTGTCTAACTTTCCGATTACATTTATCCTAATTCCTTTGTAATTTGCTTGTTTTGTTATTTCTGTAACTGTTATATTTTGATAATCAAAAGTTACAGCGTCTTCTTTATATTCTATTCTGCAAATTTTTGAAAAAATATTTTTCACAGAATCTTTATCATTATCCGTTTGCATTGCGAGAAAATCAATATCAATTGTTGGGCGACTTTTCTTTTGGTCAAACATATAGAGTAATACACCGCCTTTTAAACAAAAATTATTGTTAAATTCTGAAATTGACAAGCGATAAAGTAATCGCTCTTGAAAATAACGAATAATCATCATTTGATGACTAATATTCTCCTTTTTAGAGATATGTAAAAGCTTTGCCCTAATTGATTTTGATAGATTTTCTTTCACAATAAAACATCTAAATAATTTTTTAATATTTTTTCAACCCGTAAAGTTTTTGAGTACTTTATTAACAAGTCAAGGTTTTTATCTTTTCGTTTTAGATACTCCGTTAATATTTCATTTAAAATATCTTTTCCTATTTTATTTCTAAATTTTACAGCATCACAAACAGACTTTTCAATATCAAAAATAGAAATTTCGAAATTGTCAATCTTTACAGTTTTAGCCCCTGTTTTTAAATAATTATTGTCCCAGTAATACAGTTTTATTGGTGGATAATCAGGAAGTTTTACTTTTGTTTTTTTTTCAATAGCAACATGAAATTCGTAAGGTATATATGTTGTCAATTCATAATAATTCCATGCCGAAAAAAGACAAATAATTCCGTTTGGAACAAGGTTTTTAATTTCTAAGTATTCATTGGTTTGATAATCTGAAAGTTTATAAATTCCGTGTTTCAAACGTACAACTTTACCTTCTTTTACAAGTTTTTGCAAATGGTATTTATTAACTCCAATTTTTAATAAATCTTGTAGTTTTATTATACCTTTTTTTTGCTTAAAGAGCTTTAATATTTGTTCTTTTTTTGACAAATCCTATCTTTTAAAACGGATATTATGATTATTCACCGTAAAATTAGTTAAAAAATGCAGAAAATCACCGTAATTTTATGCTTTTTTCATGAGCCTTAAACCTAAATTGAGCGATTATGTACAAAAAGAAGTGCCAAGATATTGAGATTAAAAAGTTTAGAAAAAAAGTAAGTAGTAACTTGCAATCGTCAAATTTTCGCAATTAACAATCATCAAAAAATGACAATCAATACTTGTTGTTATTTTGATTTTTTTAATGACTTGACAGCGAGCGAAGCACCTGTTAATGTCTTTTTATTTAAAACGATTGTAATTTTTTTAAAAATCATAGCTTTGTAAGTAGTAACTTGCAATCGTCAAATTTTCGCAATTAACAATCATCAAAAAATGGCAATTAACAATCGCCAATTTAAATTATAAAAAGAACTTTATGGGTTTAAAAATAAACTCATAAAAAATGC
>JALSLF010000012.1 GCA_026988445.1 Bacteroidales bacterium | reverse complement strand
GTTATCTTGGCATTTTTTACAAAATATTTGATAAACGGACAATATGTTTTTGCAGATAATAAAAACCTGCCTGTTTATTTGTTTATGAGTATTGTTGTGGCTTTGTTTACTGGATTAACCGTAAGTGCACAAGAAATTATTAAAGACCGGAATATATTGGAAAGGGAATCTTTTTTGGAATTGAGTCATTTTAGTTATATAAATTCAAAAATTGCCGTATTATTTATTATGTCTGCAATTCAGGTGTTCAGTTACATTATTATCGGGAATTGGATTTTACAAATAAATGGTATGCTATTTAGCTATTGGGTCATATTATTTTCTACTGCTGCTGTGGCAAATTTAATCGGCTTAAACATTTCGGCAGCACTAAACTCAGTGGTAAATATCTATATTTTAATTCCTTTTATATTGGTTCCTCAACTTTTATTAGGTGGTGCCATGGTAAAATTCGAAGATTTACACGACAGCATAAGCTCAAAAAAATATGTTCCTTTAATTGGCGATTTAATGGTTTCGCGCTGGGCTTACGAAACTATGGCAGTAGAACAATTTAAAAATAATAAATTTGAAAAAATCTTTTTTGAAGAAGAAAAAGCAAAAAGTAGATACACTTATAAATCAGCTTATTTAATTTCGGAACTGGATACACGTTTAGGCAGAATTCAATTGCAAATAAAACAGAACAAATTAAATGGTATAGAAAAAAGCATTAAACTGATAAATCATGAACTACAAAAAATTTCCAAATCAAAAGAGATAAAAAATATCGCAGTTCCTGTGCTTTTGGGAATTGAAAACAAAGAAGTACTTTTAGAATCGGCAAAAGATGTAGAGAATTATTTGGATACTATTAAAACTATTTTCAACAAACTTGCAATTAAAGCAGGGCATAAAAAAGATACTAAATTTAAAAATTTAGTAAAAAAAATAGGAAAAGATGCTGTATATCGTCTTCAATTAGAAAATCATAATAAGCGTTTGGCAGATATCGTGCTAAACAAGATGGAAATGAAAAAAATCATTGAAGTAAACGGTGAATTTATTCAAAAAAAAGACCCTGTTTTTATGGAGCCTGTTTCAAATTACGGTAGAGCCCAATTTTATGTATCCGAAAAGCGATTTTTAGGACATACATTTGATACTTTTTGGTTTAACATCACAGTAATTTGGTTGGGATGTCTTTTTTTATACCTTGCACTGCTGGGCGATTGGTTAAAAAAGCTATTAAACCTAAGCGGGAAATTAAAATCTAAACAAATAAAGATAAAAAGTCATTAGCTTAAATCTTAAATCCGCAGCTGAATTTAGATTACAACTTGGCACACAAATTGATTAATTCTATTGCAAAACATTCCTTTATTAACAACAAATGCAATAGGATTTGAAAACTAAAATAGAACTTTTTAAAGAGAATAAAACCATTGGAGGTTATTCTATTGCAGTTCGCGATGATTGGTCGTTTAAAATTAAACGAATGCATATATCAGAAGCGGACAAGGAAAAATATGTGCAAAAATTTGGAAACAAAATTATTCTTGAAAGTGAATTTCTGGATTGGTGGGTAGCCGTTAATCAGTTGAAACCTTCAAGCCAATTTTTAAAATCACTTGGGAAAGATAGTTTTGATAAGAAGTAAGAGTGAAGGTAAAAGATAATTAACCCGGTAATTTAATTGAATCGGAACGTTTTAAAATCTCAATAAACTCACTCATTATCATAGCAGTAGCGCCCCAAATTGTATATCCGTTTATTTGATAACACGGAGCATCAATTATATAATTACGAGCTGATATTTTTTGCTTTTTTTTATATTTCTCGCTAAAAAAATATTCCAAGGGAATATTTAAAATTTTATCCACTTCGTTTTTATCTGGAACGAACTTTGGCTCATCAAGAACAAAACCTACTGCCGGAAAAACCAAATAATTACTTACAGGAATATATAAAGAACTAAGACTTCCTAATACTTCAATGCGTTCAGGTGCAACTCCAACCTCTTCAAAAGTTTCCCGCTTCGCAGTTTCTATAATATTTGCATCAAAATTTTCACATTTCCCACCCGGAAAAGAGATTTGTCCGCTATGTGCACCACCATCTTTAGCTCTTTTAATTAAAGTTACATGCAATTGTTTTTGCTGATAAGAAAGTAATAGCAACACCCCCCCCTTTCGTGCATTTTTATCGTCTAAGCTAAAACGATTTAAATGTGCCACCGGCGCCATTTTTATTTGTGCATCCTTACCCGGCAAAGGCTTTCGTAGTTCATACTTTATATTTTCGATAATAGTTTTCAAAACAGACTATAAATTTTATTCGACAAAAATAAACAATAATGTTTATCCTTATGTATATTTGTTGCTTTATCTAAATAAACGATGAATAGATTAAGAATTGTATTAATCGGTGCAGGAAATGTTGCTACACATTTTGCCTTTGCTTTAAAAAAAAGTAATCATAAGCTTGTGCAGGTTTACAGCAGAAATATTACGAATGCACAAGAGTTGGCTTTAAAAATAAATGCAAAAGCAATTAATGATATAACACATATTGAGCAGAATGCTGATTTATATATGATTGCAGTAAGCGATAATGCTATTGAAACAATACTATCATCGTTTGATTTTAGCCATAAAAAAGTAATTCATACGGCAGGAAGTGTTCCTTTAAATATATTTCCACCAGATATAAGTAATGCCGGAATTTTATATCCTTTTCAAACATTTTCAAAAAAACGTACTATTAATTTCAGGGAAGTACCGCTTTGTATAGAAGCAAATAATCCTGAATTTGAAAATTTTCTATTGGATTTATCCAGTCAATTATCGGATAATGTACAAATGGTAAACAGCGATAAAAGAAAATATTTACATCTTTCAGGAGTTTTTGCCTGTAATTTTGTAAATCATTTATATTATATTGCAGGTAATATTTTGGAAGAGCAAACTTTAGATGCAAAACTATTGTTTCCTTTGATAAAAGAAACAGCAGCAAAAATTGAAAGTCTAAGTCCTTTACAAGCCCAAACAGGTCCGGCTTTAAGAAATGATACCAAAAGTTTAAAAAAACATTTAGATTTATTAACTTTAAAACCTGAATACAGGGAAATTTATAAATGGTTTAGCGAACAAATTTTCAAAACATCCGCAAAACAAAACAAAATTTAATAGAAGAAATGGACAATTTTAAAGAACGATTAAAAGATATAAAAGCCTTCGTTTTTGATGTAGATGGAGTTTTTTCCACCAATGTTTTTTTACATCCGAATGGGGATATGTTCCGCTCGATGAACACAAAAGACGGATATGCACTAAAATATGCAATAACAGAGCAAAAGTTTTTGGCCGGAATTATTACGGGAGGGTACTCGGAAGCTGTTAAAACCCGATTTAAAGGTTTGGGAATAACTGATGTATATATAAAATCGACTAATAAATTAGATGATTTTGAAGATTTTATGTATAAATATGATTTAAAACCCGAAGAAATTGTATATATGGGCGATGATTTACCTGATTATGATATTATGAAAATAGTAGGTATCCCGACTTGCCCCGCCGATGCAGCAGAAGAGATTAAAGCCGTTTCGGTATATATATCGGATAAAAAAGGAGGCGAAGGTTGCGTGCGCGATATTATTGAGCAAGTTTTAAGAGCACAAGGTAAATGGGTGAAAACAAGTTAGTTGAATATCTTTACAGTAAATACCGGATTTAACAAGAAACTTGTCTTGTGCTTGGTGAAATAATATTTATAATTAATTTAATAAATTATGACTGCTTTTTTGAAGTTAATTAGAATACAGAATTTGTTGATTGTTGCTGCTACGCAATATTTAATGCGTTTTGCCATTATCAGCCCCATATTAAAAGTTAATAATTTCAGCTTGCAAATGTCTGAATTTGATTTTTTCGTATTGGTACTTTCGACTGTATTTTTAACTGCCGCTGGCTATGTAATTAATGATTATTTTGATACACGTACAGACAGTATGAACCGGCCTGATGAAGTAGTAGTAGGCAAAAGTATTGAACGCCGGACAGCAATGACACTTCACGTGGTTTTAAATATATTGGGAATTATTGGTGGCTTTTATGTTTCATACAAAATTGGTTTGTACCAATTGGGCGTTATTTTTATTATCGTTTCAGGTTTACTATGGTATTATTCAACATCTTACAAAAGGCAGTTTTTAATTGGAAATTTATTGGTGGCATTACTTACTGCTTTGGTACCCTTGATGGCAATTTTATACGAAATGCCCTTATTAAACAAAGCGTACAAGGAAATTTTAATAGCTAATCATGCTAATTTCAACCATATTTTTTTCTGGGTAGCGGGATTTTCATTTTTTGCTTTTATAACAACCTTAGCACGCGAAATAATTAAAGACACCGAAGATTTTGAAGGAGATAATGCTTATGGACGTAATACCCTACCAATAATTCTTGGTATTCGTTGGACAAAAATTATTGTTATTAGTCTGTTAATTATAACAATTTCAGCCTTAATCACGGTTTATTTTAAATATTTAGAAAGCTCTGTTGCAACCTTATTATACGGATTACTAACATTAATTATCCCTATTACAATTGAAATTTATTTAATAATTCAAGCCGATGATAAATCCGATTACCGTTTTGCATCTAATTTATTGAAATTTATCATGTTAGCCGGTATTTTGTATTCAATAGTTGCTTGCTGTATTTTTATGAGTTTATAATCTGATACCGAAAAAATCTAAGCTAAATTGAGCGATTATGTACAAAAAGAAGTGCCAAGATATTGAAAATAAAAAGTTTAGAAAAAAAGTAAGAATACCTTTAGGTATTTGAGCCTTTTTTTCTAAATCTTTTTAACTCAATAGCTTGGTGCTTATTGAAGTAGATAATCGCTCAATTTAGGTATAAATCCTTATTTTTAGTTCCTTTATGATATTCGAAAATTTGAAAAATAAAAAAATTATTTTGGCTTCGCAGTCGCCACGGAGGCATCATTTATTAAAATCAATTGGCTTGGACTTTGATATTTTAAGCGGCTTAGATACCGATGAAAGTTTTCCGGACGATATGCCTATTGATAAAGTACCCGTTTATCTGGCAAAGAAAAAAGCAGCGACTTATCAATCATTTATTGATGAAAAAACCATTTTGATAACTGCCGATACCATTGTCAGTATCAACAATAGCATTTTAAATAAACCTAAGGACTATGAAGATGCGGCTAAAATGCTCAAAATTCTTTCGGGGAATAAACACACAGTTATTACAGGCGTTTGTATAAATACAAAAGATAATCAAA
>JALSLF010000011.1 GCA_026988445.1 Bacteroidales bacterium | reverse complement strand
AATCCTTATATGTTTATTGTGGGTGAAACCCAAGAAGCCGATTTTGAATATGCAAAAATGCTGGCTAAATTGCTTATCGGTAAAAATCCATTGGAAATAGAAAACCGATTGGCAGAGATAGACCGTATTTTAAAATTTAATCCCACCATAAAAAGTGCTTTTGATATGGCACTCTATGATATTCTCGGTAAATCTACAGGTTTACCCTTATATAAACTCTGGGGAGGTACAAATAATCGAAAAATTACTACCGATATGACGGTTGGTTTAGACACACAGGAAAAAATGGCAACCGATGCGCTAAAATTTAAAAACGCGGGCTTTCCGGCAATAAAAGTAAAGTTAGGAGATAATTTCAAAAATGATGTAGCACGAATTGATGCAATCCGTAATACTATAGGCTACGAAATACCGATTAGAATTGATGCAAATCAAGGCTGGGATACCAATACTGCCATAAAAACCTTAAAAGCCTTGGATAAATACGATATTGAACATTGCGAAGAACCCATCCCACGTTGGAATAGTACTGATTTGCCATATGTTCGGGCACACAGTCCCATAGCCATAATGGCAGATGAATCGCTTTTTGACCATCACGATGCTTTTCGTTTGGCAAAAACGCAAGCCTGCGATTATTTTAACATAAAGCTTTCAAAATCAGGCGGACTTAACAATGCTTTAAAAATTGTTTCCATTGCCGAAGCTGCCGGCATTAAATCGCAAGTAGGTTGTATGTCGGAAACACGCTTTGGATTAAGCGCTTTGATGCATTTAGTTATAGCACGTACAAATATTGTTCATTTCGACTTAGACTCAGCTTTAATGCTTGCCGAAGACCCTGTTACCGGCGGAATTGAATACAAAGAAAAAGGGCAAGTAATCCTTCCTTCTGATGAACCGGGAATTGGAGCTGATTTTAAGCCAGAATATCTTGATAAAATGGATAAAACAGTAATTAGCTAATGAATGATTCTTAAACTAAAAAATAGATAAAAAAAGTGGTTCTTCTACAATTTTAATGGGTAATGTACTATTTTGATTAACAGGTTGGATCTTAGAAGTTAGATGTCAGAAGTAAACAAACTTCGGTCATCTAACTTCAGTCATCCAACCCAAATAGTTCTATAAAAACACATTATTAAAATTCATTTTTAACTGTTTCCACTAAATTTGCAGTAATACCAAAAAAATAATTTTTTCATATTCTGATTAGGGAAATTCAGCAATTAATTGTATTTGAATTATACAGAAACTAAAAAAACAAATACAATGAAAAAAGGTTTGCTTTTATCCATTATGCTATTTGCAACACTATCAGTATTTTCACAAAAAAAGTGGCACAGTTCATTTTTTATTTCGCCATGGTTTACAAAATCATATAATGAATATTCTTTCTATCCGGACACTATAGACGTATCAGAAGCATATAATAAAAAGGGAATTAGTTTTATTACCGGTTTTGATTTTTATAGAATGTATCAATACAATTTCTTTTTCAAAACAGGAATTCATTACGGTTTGGAAACAAATAAAGGAAAAGCTGCCTCTATTAATTATACCGGCGATGTGAGATATTACAATTATAAATACCGAGAAAGTTTTGCATTTGTCCCTTTAATGTTTGGTTATAAATTTAATATTAAAAAGCAAATGTTTTATATTTCCGCAGGAATGGAATTAAAATATCTATTTCATTATTCGGGAGATTATGAAGGATATGGAAAATACAGCGGGTACACCAATTTTATATACAATACTTACGTAAAATTTGCATTTAGTGCAGCCTATATGTACCAAATTAATGATCATTTCACACTATTTTTTAACCCTGAATATGTGCAATCAAAAACATTTGATCAAATTGACTGGGGCGATTATTTACTTGAATTAAGGCTAAAATTCGGAGTAGTGCTCAATCTAAACAAGAAAATTAAGGAATAATTACCTAAATTGTTCGAATTGTTTAAAACCGCTTAATTTAAGATAAATAGGGCTATAAGCTAAATTGAGCGATTATGTACAAAAAGAAGCGCCAAGATATTGAGAATAAAAAGTTTAGAAAAAAAGTAAGAATACCTTTAGGTATTTGAGTCTTTTTTTGTAAATCTTTTTAACTCAATAGATTGGTACTTATTGAAGTAGATAATCGCTCAATTTAGGTATAAGCTAAAAAATATTATCGCAGCATAAGCTCTAATCTACTTTTATATTTTAGCAATTTTTATAATTTTACAATTTAAATAAATTAAACCTAAATTGAGCGATTATGTACAAAAAGGAGTGCCAAGATATTGAGAATAAAAAGTTTAGAAAAAAAGCAAGAATACCTCTATGTATTTGAGTCTTTTTTTGTAAATCTTCTTAAGTCAATAGATTGGTGCTTATTGAAGTAGATAATCGCCCAATTTAGGTTAAATAAGCTTAAATTTAGATTATGGATGCGCTTTTATTAATGTTTGCTACGCTTGCAGGCTATATTTTAATGTATAAGCTCTATGGAAAATACATTGCCAAATTTATTTTTAAACTAAACCCGGATGCAAAAGTACCCTCGCGTGAGCTGGAAGACGGAGTTGACTACGTGCCTACCCGAAAAGAAATAATTTTCGGGCATCATTTTACCTCAATTGCAGGAACAGGCCCAATAGTAGGTCCGGCTATAGCTGTAATTTGGGGCTGGATGCCGGCATTAATCTGGGTTTTCCTCGGAAGTATAATTATGGGCGGAATTCATGATTTCGGCTCATTGATAATTTCAATGCGCAATCAGGGCAAATCTATATCGGAATATACTTCAAAATACATTAATGCACGTACCAAGTTCTTATTTTTTATTATTGTATTTCTTGAATTATGGATTGTAATTGCCATTTTCGGAATGGTTATAGCCATAATATTCAGCATGTATCCACACTCGGTATTTCCTGTATGGATGCAAGTAATTATTGCCGTTGTGCTGGGTGTTTATGTTAAAAAAGTAAGCAAAAACATTACATTGGCTACCATTATTGCCGTAGCATTTATGTATTTAACCGTTTGGTTGGGAGAATACCTGCCTTTTTCCATGCCGGTAATTTACGGCTTGCCCGCAACCGGAACATGGACAATAATTTTACTGATTTATGCTTTTATAGCATCGGTTTTGCCGGTTACTACACTACTTCAACCACGCGACTATATTAATGCTTATCAACTGGTTGTAGCTATGTTGTTTTTAGTTGTAGGGGTTTTTGCTGCCTCTTTTAGTGGAAGTTTGCATATTGTAGCACCGGTTTACAGCCCTCATCCTACAGATGCACCTTCACTTTGGCCCTTTTTGTTTATAACCATTGCCTGCGGTGCTATTTCAGGATTTCATTCGCTTGTGTCCTCGGGAACATCTGCTAAGCAAGTAGGTAGCGAAGAAGATGCTCTATTTGTAGGGTACGGTTCAATGCTGCTCGAAGGCTCACTGGCAACTTTAGTAATTATTGCTGTTACAGCAGGAATAGGTATGCATTACGAAACAACGGGAGGTGAAGTTTTAACAGGCGTACAGGCATGGACAACACATTATTCATCATGGGCAGCGGCAAAAGGCTTGGGTTCTAAAATTACGGCTTTTGTGGATGGCGCAGCTAATATGATAACAGCTGCCGGTATTTCCAGAGAATTTGCTTTGGCGGTTATGGGTGTTTTTGTAGCCTCTTTTGCAGGTACTACCTTAGATACCGCTACGCGCATACAACGCTATATTACAACGGAGCTTTTTACATCAATAAAAATAAATATTTTCAAAAATGTGTATTTAGCTACATTTTTTGCTGTGTTCACCGCCGGAATATTGGCTTTCTCTGCCGGAGCAAACGGAGATGGTGCATTAGCTCTTTGGCCTCTATTTGGAGCAGTTAATCAAACACTTGCAGCCTTAGCATTAATTGTTATAACAGTATATTTAAAATCAAAAGGCGGTTTTAAATGGCTACTGGCTGGTATTCCGGCTATTTTTATGTCGATAATGACACTTTGGGCAAGCCTGATTAATCAAATCAACTTTTGGGAACAAAAAAACTGGCTTTTAATTATTGTGAATGCCCTGGTAGTGCTTATTGTAAGTATAATAATAATAGAAGGGAGCATTAAGTTTTTTAAAACAAACGATAAAAAATAAAGCTCAAAGCACACTAAATTACCAAGTTGAGAACAAAATATCTTAAAATCCAAAGTTTTCATATGAATATTCAATTTAGTACAACTCGAATTTAGTGGAATAAAATAAATATAGAATAGCTCGTCCGACTTACGGCAAATTGTTGCCGGTAGATGATTACTAGTAACTTGTGCCGATAACTGATAACTAAAAGGAAAAATAAAATATCTGCGCAAATTTGAGTTACGTATCCAACCACCGGCAAATCTGTGGATAAAACCATTTGCCGTAAGAAAACTTCATTAGTGTTCTTTGTGGTTAAAGTCAAAAACATCGTAGATGTTTAAAACTTTCATATTAGCTCCAAAGCATCAAAAAAACAGGGGAATAGGGTTTAAAAAATTAGTTGTATAGCTAAATTTAGATTATGATTTATCATACTTATTGCACTGATTTACAGGAAACAAATAATACCCGTATTTTGATATATATTGAATAAATTATCTGGGAATTTGTGCATCTATGGCATAAATTAAATTAACATTCTTTTGTCAAATTAAGGACATCCTAAGCATCCGTTTTTTAAAAAACATTTTCCCCGGAAAATATATTAAGTTTTTTTCCAAAACAAATTTTACAAGTTTCTTATTATTTGTATCCAAATGTAAATAAAGACAAAAATTATTTACAACACTAAACAAACGTACAAACAATCAGTTATTTACAAAAGTAAACGCTATGTGTTGGTACATATGGATGTTATCTTTTACATAAATAAACATCTAATTATGGTATGCTCTATATTTATCACTAAACCAGCAAAATACATTCTGTAATTGATGATATACTTTAAACACCAAAGATTAATAAGTAAATAATTGTAAATTATTGGTTACATATGTGTATTAATACCGTTTTATAGTTTGATAACCAATGTTTTATATAAATTATTTAAAGTAAATATTATGAACACGGGTTTTTTATGCCTTTTACAAAGAAAAAGTAGAATAATTTGGCTTTTCCGATAGTATAAATTGTAATTTTTTTGATAATATGACATTGTATTATGCAGTTTTTTAGATAATTGAAGCGTATTATAGCTAAAAAAATAATCTTGAAGCAGCAAAGCATCAAATTAGTTCTTGAATTGCTAATACATTAAAAAATACAACT
>JALSLF010000010.1 GCA_026988445.1 Bacteroidales bacterium | reverse complement strand
TACTACATCATCCATTTGATTGTTGCAAGTAATCACTTTTCCTTTTACAACAGTAACCGGTTTTTCTTCGGCTTCGGGCATTGCCATCATATATATATCGGTGCTGCCAAAACCATCTTCACGATAAGAGGAAAAATAAGCTCTTTTTCCATCGGGTGTTAAAGTAATAAAAACATCGTCATCAACAGTATTAATCGGATAGCCTAAGTTTTTCGGCATGGTCCAAGTTCCAAATTCATTTTTTTTACTTACAAATATATCAAAACCTCCCATAGTTTTGTGCCCTTTGGAACTAAAATACAAAGAAATACCATCCGGATGAATAAATGGACCTTCCTCGTCAAACTCAGTATTAATTGCAGGTCCTAAATTTTTAGCCTTACCCCATGTGTTGTCTTTTTGCTTTTCGGAAACATAAATGTCCAAACCACCGTAACCACCGGGTCTATCGCTGGTAAAAAATAAATATTTTCCGTCTGCGGACATAGCCGCATGCGTTTCTCTGTATTTTGTATTGATGTTATTACCCAAACGCTCAGGTATCGACCATTCATCTCCGGTTAAATAACTTACCAGAATAGTTCCTGCATCCTCGCTGTTATAAATAAAAAGTTGATTTCCATCAGGCGATATACTAATTGTAGCCTCGTGTTCATCAGTGTTTATATTTTCACTGATACTTTTTGCCTTTTGCCAAGAGTTATGCTCGTTGTATGAAATATAAATATCTTCATTATACTGACCGTCTTCTCCTATTTTTTCCCCTTCATATCTTTTCCTGCGCGAAGTAAAAATCAACACGGATTCATCAGCAGAAATTACCGGACTGTGGTCTGAATACTCTGAATTAATATTCGCTCCAAGATTGTTAATCTGCATTTTAACCGGTTCTCTCATTAGTTCAATACCTACTTCACATTGCCTTATTTCTTCATCAATTGCATCTAATAATTCATTATTTTTAGTCGTTTCACGTAATTGACTAAAAAGCTTAATTGCCTTTTCAAATTCATAATTGTTATGATAAGCTTTTCCGAGATAAAAACGAGCCTCGAAAAATAAACCGTTTTGCTTTTTATTTCTACTGCTAAAAAGCTCTACCGATTTTTCAAGATAAGGAATAGATTTAGGTTTGCGCAAGGCGGTCATTAAATAAGAATATCCTAATTTGAAGTTTAATTCAGGATCTTCTGCATTGTCTTTCAAAAAACCTGTTCCCAATTGAATTGCTTCATCAAAGTTTCCTTCTTCAATAAGTTCATCAATTTTCGAATAATCTTCTTGTCCGCTTATCTTAAAAGCAAACAAAAATATTAATAAAAGGACTAAGCTTTTTCTATAATTATTTTTACAGAAAACAATACATTCGGTTAAATTCATAAATAAACAGGCTTACTATCATAGTATTTACCAAATTTACTTAAAAAAAATTTAAGTCGATGTGGTCTAATTACTCTTATGTGGCAAATATTTGACCAATAGCTCAAATTTATTGATGTAAGACCACAATATGTTTATAAGCTGAATATAACCTAAATTGAGCGATTATAAACTTCGAAAATCACAAATCATTTGGCACTCAAAGAGTTTTCAAAATTTTTCGCATACCAACCAGGTGTGCTCAAAATTTGTGAAAACCTTTTAGTACCAAAGCATTCGTAATTTTCTTTATTCACAATCGCTCAATTTAGGTATAAAATATAATTTAAAGCTAAATTCTACTAATGAGTTTATTGATTTACCAATAGTTGTAAAAAGTAAACATCATTCATTTTTCCGGCACTCTTTACCCATGCTATTTTTTTACCGGTAATTACAAACCCGTATTTCTGAAATAACTTAAGGCTGGTATGGTTATTTTCATTTATTGAACAATAGAGTTGATTCAAATTCAGGTGCAAAAAAGCATATTGGATAAGTAATTTTAAAGCCTGCCCTGCAAAACCCTTATGCCTGTGCTTTTCTTCGGCAATAAGAATGCCCACTCCAGCACGTAAATTATAAAAATCTATATCAAATAAATCAATCGTTCCAATGGTTGCATTTTCCTCAAAACTATCAATCATAAAGCGCTGTTGTTTTGTTTCAAAAATATCGAGATGGGAATTTTCGATATAGTTTTTAATTACAAATCGCGAATAAGGGCTTAATGTATTGCTGTGCTCCCAAAGTGAAGTATCATTTTCCCATTTATAAAGATATTCCAAATCTTCCGGCTCTAAAGCCCGAAGTTTAATTATATCATTTTGCAAAAGGTTTTGTAACATAAAGGGG
>JALSLF010000009.1 GCA_026988445.1 Bacteroidales bacterium | reverse complement strand
TTATTCTTTTGTTTCAATATAATTAGACTTTGCTTTTTTGTAAAACTTATTATAATTCGGGTTTTTAAATTCTGCCGGAATATTTGCCAAAGGTTTAATCAAAAGCGTATCTTTTCCTTGTTTTATTACACGAAATTCAATTCTGCGGTTGAATTTCATTGCCTCGCGGTTCCATGAACCATCTTTGTTTCGATTAATCGCAATAGGGTTTTCTTCGCCATATCCCTGAACAGTAATTTGCTCCGGTTTTACTTTCTTTTTCAAGAGATAGTTTTTTACTGCATTACCCCGTTTTACCGATAGTAGATAATTGTAGTAAGCTCTTCCACTGGCATCGGCATAGGCTCCAATTTCAATACGCGCACCCGGATTATCTAATAGATAACGCGCCAATTTATCCAAGGTTTTATTTGGTGGAATTTCAGTTGCATTATTGTACGGAAACAAAATATTTTCAACTTTAATGTTTTTATCATATACTATTCCGTTTTCATCGATATTATCAATATTTACCCCCCCTGCAAATTCCTGTTCTTCCATTATAGCCAGTTCTTGTTGCTCACAAGGCGGGTCAACAGGTATTTCAATTACTTTGTATAATTGCTGATAAGCAGCATCTTGGGGAACAAACAAGTTTTCGGTAAGAATTATTTTACCATCCGATTCAAATACTACCTTATACATCCCTCCTTTATTTAACACAAATAAAAACTTCCCTGTTTTTGAGTTTGGTGCATAAATCCCAACTACTTCATCAGTTTTAGCGTCCATAACGGTTATTGAAACTTCGGGTAGTTCACCATGGCAGATATAAATTTTACCGGTCATAATGGTAATTTTTGTTTTTTCAGCTTTTTTAATGCCAATCACATAAATATCCGATCGTCCGTAACCATCGTCTCTTTTTGAAGCGTAATAGGCTCGTTGCCCATCGGCAGACAGTACGTAAAACACATCATCTCCTGCTGTATTTATCGGATAACCAATATTTTCCGGCAGTGTCCAAGTACCAAACTCCGTAAGTTTACTGGAAAAAATATCAAAACCACCTAAGCCCGGATAACCGGTAGTGCTATAATACAAAGTTTTTCCATCAGGGTGAATATAAGGGGCACGCTCATCAGAAGATGTATTTATAGTTGGTCCCAAGTTTTTAGCTTCTCCCCATTCGCCATTAGCTTTTCTATGTGCTACATATATATCTAAACCTCCATAGCCGCCTTTTCTATCGCTGGTAAAATACAAAGTATTTCCATCGGCAGAAAGAGATGCATGGGTTTCGCGATAGCGCGTATTAATAGTTGCACCAAGTTTTTTAGGAGCCGACCAAACATCGCCTTCCAACTTGCTTACATAAATACTTCCTTCATCGTCCGACTTATAAATATATAGCTCCTGCCCATCTACTGACAAGCCGATAGAAGCTTCATGCTCAGCGGTATTTATACTATCGCCAATACTCACCGGTTTAGACCAACCTTTATCTGTATGATGACTCACGTAAATATTTTCATCATACTCTCCATTATCATCCATCTCATCATTATACTTATTGGGTCTTTTGGATGTAAAAATCAGGATTTGCTCATCGGCAGAAACAACCGGACTATGATCGGAAAATTCAGAATTTATCGAATCACCTAAATTTTGAACGGTAATTTCTACAGGATGCTCCATAAGCTTTTTACTTGCTTCGCATGATTTTATTTCCATATCAATAAGTGCATGCAAACGTTTTTGCTTGGTTCTGCCTCTAACATCTCTGAAAGCATTAATCGCCTCATCATATTGAGCACTATATTGATAGGCTTTTGCAAGACAATAGCCTGATTTTAGTGTTTCAAATTCAGTTTTTCTTTTTTTCTGGTATAATTTATAAGCTTTTTCAAAATATTCGGCAGCATATTGTCTTTCGCCCGGAGTATTTAAATAGCAAAAACCTAAATTATAGTTTAACTCGGCATTATCAGGATCGTCCATAAGCATTCGCTGATAAAAACGAATAGCATTAGAAAAATCCTCAGTATTATCTTTAATAATGCACTCATCGTTTTCAAGATACTGAGCATCTACCCTGTATAAAGTAAGGAAAGAGAATACAAACAAAAGTACCGTTTTGGCTCTTATTGTGGTAAATTTATCCAAGCTATAATTTTTTTTTAATATAAAATTAATCATTCGGGTTAGGATTACATAATAAGCTGCATAATAAAATTACATATAGTATCTAACAAAAATAATCAAGTTTTGTTGTGTTTTAATAAATTAAGTCAAAAATTTTAAAATAAATTGATAATTTTTGATAAAAAAGATTAATTTTAAACAAAAGCTACAAAAACCGTGCACTAATGTTACTAGCAAAATTATACCGGTTATATCTCCCTATCCGGATTAAATTGTTCTAATATATCGGCAAAACGTTTAATAAACATTCCACCTAAAGACCCATCGACCACTCTGTGATCATAAGACATAGATACAATCATTAATTGCCGGATACCAATCATATCACCTTGAGGAGATTCAATAACCGCAGGTTTTTTCTTAATAGCTCCCACCGCCAAAATTGCAACTTCAGGTTGGTTAATAATAGGTGTTCCCGTAATATTTCCAAAACCTCCAAGATTGGTAATTGTAAAAGTACCCCCTTGAATTTCATCGGGTTTTAGTTTATTGTTTCTTGCTCGATTTGCTAAATCATTTACAGCTTTTGTAAGACCAAGTAAATTCATTTCACCGGCAGATTTAATCACAGGAACAATTAAATTCCCGGAGGGTAAAGCGGTAGCCATTCCTATATTGATAAAATTTTTCTTAATTATGGTATCACCTTCAACAGAAACATTTACCATAGGATAATCGCGCAATGTTTGAACAAGAGCTTCAATAAAAATTGGTGTAAAAGTTATTTTTTCACCGTATTTTTTCAAAAAAG
>JALSLF010000008.1 GCA_026988445.1 Bacteroidales bacterium | reverse complement strand
TTTTAGTTATTGGTTTTAGAATTAAATAGTTAGCACCTTTGTGTTTTGCTTAAAAAGTACTTTGATTTTTATGTATGAAAAACTTATATTATACCTTATTTAATATACTTTTTTTTGTCCAAACTATATTTGGACAAAATGTTGTAATCACCGGAAATGCAAAAACTTATGCCGGCGATGTACTGTTGTGGAAAACTTATACTGATCAAATTACTTTTTCTGAAAAAGTTTTAGCTCAATCCAAAGTCGATACTAAAGGTAATTTCCGTTTTGAGTTTACCATTGATGAGCCTACTGTTTCTTTTATACACTTGAATGTTTTTAAAGGTATTTTATATGTTGAACCGGGGAAAAACTACCAAATTGTTTTACCTCAAAAGCAAAAAAAATCAAAAGCCGATGAGTTAAATCCGTTTTTTAAAGAAATGGAATTTTTTATCCGCTGTGTTCAAATCGACAGCAATGATTTGAATGTAAAAATTAAAAAGTTTAACAAACTTTTAGATAATTACATGGCAAATTCGTTTAAACAATTTAAGGGGCAAGTTGGGAAAACCGTTGTGGACAGTATTATTCATCTAATTGAAAAAGAGTTTTCGGGAGCGCAGAGTGAATATTTTAATAATTACAAAAATTACAATTATGCCGCTTTCAGTCTGGTGGCTTATGAGCGAAATAAAGAAAAATTTATCGATAAATATTTTTCAAATAGAAAAATTCTTTGGAATAATACTGCATATATGGATTTATTTAATACAGTGTTTAATAACTATTTAAAAACGCTTTATCGTAATCCGAAAGGAAAGGCAATACCTTATAACTTAATTAAACTCAAAAGTTTAACAGGACTAAAGTCCTGTTTAGATTCATTTCCGTATTTACATAATGATACTTTAAAAGAATTGGTGATATTAAAATCTTTGTATGATAATTTTTATAAAGATGATTTTCCGCAATCTTCCATTTTGTTTATGACTGATTCGATACAATACGATACGGATGTGCCGGAAATTGAAAAAGTTGCAGAGAATATTCGTAAAAAACTAACTACTTTGTTGTTAAATTATCCTGCACCGGATTTTAAACTTAAAAATTCAAAAGGGAAATTTATGAGTTTGAGTAATTTTAAAGGCGACTTTGTATATCTGAATTTTTGTACGCCTAATAGTTATTCTTGCCAAAAAGATTTTAGAACCTTGCAACAACTTTATTTACAGCAATATGAAAAATTAAAAATAGTTACTATTTGTGTATGTGATAGTTATGAGGAGATGAGAAAATTGGTAAAAGAAAATAAATACCGTTGGGATTTTCTTTATTTTGATAATAATAGTGAGCTATTAAAAAGCTACAATGTGCGTGTTTACCCAAGCTATTACCTTATAAACCCCGAAGGAAAATTAGTTATGCTGCCTGCTTTTCCGCCCGGTGAAGCAAGTTTTGAAGCTCGCTATTTTGATACTCTTAAATCGTGGAAACGTGAATTATTAAGGCGTGAACAAGAAAAGAAAAAGCAACAAAGTCTTGGAAATCATTGATTTTCTATTAAAAATGAATAAAGAGTATTTTAGAGCATATAAAAAATACAGGTATTATATTTTCGCGCTTATAATCTTCATTTTATTTGCGATTTTTTTTACAGGGAAAAGGATATTCAGGAATCATGAAGAAAAAATTTTTTCTTTATACGATGATTATATTTTTGGAATAGATATATCTCATTATCAAGGAAGTATTGATTGGTCAGAAGTAATACATTTTCCGGTAGGAAAAGATATCTCTTTTGTCATAATTCGGGCATCGGTAGGGAAAGATACAAAAGATACAGAGTTTGAAAGAAATTGGACTCAAGCCAAACAAAAAGCTTTTATTCGCGGAGCTTATCACTATTATCGTCCTGATGAAAACTCTATTGAACAGGCAGATAATTTTATTCGTACTGTTCGTTTAGAAAAGGGCGATTTACCGCCTATCTTGGATATTGAAAAAGAAGCAAGTGTTCAATCCATGGCAAAACTGAAAAAAGGTTTAAAAAAATGGCTTAATAAAATTGAAACGCATTACGGCTTACGTCCCATTATTTATACACCCGATGTTTACTATCGTGATTTTTTAAACGATACGGCTTTTAAAGACTATAAATTTTGGATTGCAAATTATAATAAAGTTCTTAAACCCAAACATCATAATCACTGGATTTTTTGGCAGTTTAGCCAATGGGGGCATATAAAAGGCATTAATCACGATGTTGATTTTAACGTGTTTCGCGGTAATATATCGGAATTAAAAAAATTGACAAAAAAGTGAGTCGCTATTTAGGGTTCATCATCTACCCAATTTTTCGCTTTTTGAATAGCTTTTAACCAGCCTTTATATTTTTTTTCTCTTTCTTTATCCGGCATTTTTACTTCAAATGTTTTATCTTTTTCAATTTTACCGGGTAGTTCTTCCATAGTCCAAAAACCTACTGCTAAGCCTGCAAGAGCTGCTGCACCTGTTGCCGTTGTCTCTATATTTTTAGGACGCCGAACGCAAGTATTTAAAATATCGGCTTGAAATTGCATTAAATAATCGTTAACCGAAGCACCTCCATCAACATTTAATCTGTTCAGTTTAATTCCGGAATCTTTACTCATGGCATCTAAAACATCTTTTGTTCTATAAGCTAATGATTCTAATGTAGCCTTAACAATGTGCCGGTCGGTAACGCCTTGTGTTAAACCTAAAATAGCACCACGCGCAAACATATCCCAATAGGGAGCTCCCAAGCCTGAAAAAGCAGGTACTACATAAACATCCTCGTCTTTTACTACACTTTCAGCAATGGCTTGTGTTTCGCCGGTATCTTTAATTATTTTTAAACCGTCTCGTAACCATTTAATGGCTGCTCCTGCTATAAAAACACTGCCTTCTAATGCGTAAGTTACTTTATCATTAATTTTCCAAGCAATAGTAGAAAGCAAACCCGATTGAGATTCAACTACTTCGCCGCCTGTATTCATCAGCATAAAACAACCTGTACCGTAAGTGTTTTTTGCCGTTCCTTTTTCAAAGCAGCTTTGCCCAAACAAAGCAGCTTGCTGGTCGCCGGCTATTCCTGCAATCGGTATTTTGTTTTCACCAAAAATTCCTTCGGCTGTGTGTGCCGATATACCACTCGATGGTACTACTTTGGGTAAAACAGATGCCGGTATATCAAAAATACTTAGTAGTTCATCATCCCATTTTTGCTCACGGATATTAAACAAAAGTGTACGCGAAGCATTTGAATAATCTGTAAGATGAGCTTTTCCGCCCGTAAGTTTCCAAATTAACCATGTATCTACAGTACCAAACAATAAATCACCCTTTTTTGCTTTTTCTTTTGCACCCTGAACATTATTTAGTATCCAGTTTATTTTTGTTGCCGAAAAATATGAATCAATTAATAAACCGGTTGCAATACGTATTTTATGTTCATAACCGGCTTGTTTAAGCACCGAACAAAAGTTAGAGGTACGTTTATCTTGCCAAACTATTGCATTATAAACCGGTTTTCCCGTATTTTTATCCCAAACAATAGTTGTTTCTCGCTGGTTCGTAATTCCGATAGCAGCTATTTCGGCGGGTGATATTTTAGAATCTTCAATTAGTTCTCTTGCTACTCGATATTGACTTTGCCAAATATCTTCGGGATCATGTTCTACCCAGCCGGGATTAGGGTATATTTGGCGGTATTCAGTTTGACGGATACCGACTATTTTTAAATTTTTGTCAAACAAGATAGCTCTTGAGCTACTGGTTCCTTGGTCTAATGCCAGAATATACTTACTCATAATAGGTTAAGATTAGCTAAAACAATGCGAAATTTAATAATTTTTTAATAAAATCCGGTAATTTTTTCAAATAATCATTTAAGAGAGTAGAGTACCTGTGTTTAGAAATTAGTTGTTTGGGTAGTTTTGAGCTATCATTTATCCTATTTATTGCCACTGATACACAGATTAATACCTAAATTGAGCAATTATGTACAAAAAGAAGTGCCAAGATATTTAGGTTAAAAACAAGCTATTCTTGTTTAAAGTATCATAAATTGCTCAATTTAGCTTAAAAACTCATGAATAATTTTTAGCAGTTTTTCAGGTTGTTCTGCATGAAGCCAATGTCCTGCATTTTCAATGGTTTTTAATTCTGCATAAGGGAAAATTTCATGTATCTTTTCAATATCTTCATCCAAAATATAATTTGAATCAGCTCCTCGAATAAATAATACCGGAAAACCGGTAATTGGCTCTTCCGGCGGCAATAATTCGCCATTCATAATTTCGTCAATATTTTGGTAAAGTGCTTCAACATTTAATCTCCATGAAAATTTATTGTTTTTATTACGATAAATATTTTTTAGCAAAAATAAGCGGATACGCTCATCATCTATTTTTTCAGATAGCCGGATTTCAACATCTTTTCGGTTGGTAATTTTTGAAAAATCAATGCTACGCATTGCATTTAAAATTAAATAATGATGAATAGAAGCTTTTTTTGATAATTCAACATATGATTTTGGAGCAATATCTAAAACAATTAAAGCTTCAACTCTTTCGGGATATTCTTTTGCAAAATGCATTACGGTTTTTCCTCCCATAGAATGTCCCATTAAAACAGCTTTGTCTAGATTTTGATTTTCAACAAATTCATAAAGATCATCTACCATAAGCCGGTAATTATGTTCCTTGCTATGTGGGGATTGTCCGTGATTCCGCTGATCAATTAAAAAAACCTCAAAACCGGCACTCAAAACTTTTGCAATACTAACCCAATTATCGGATGCACCGTATAAACCGTGTACAATAATCATGGGTACACCTTCTCCGTATTTTCGATAAAAAAGTTCCAAAACAGAAAATAAAAAGGGTATTTATTTAAGTTGACGTAAATACATTTGTATTGTATTTTCCAAGCCAAAATACAGTGCATCTGAAATTAAGGCGTGCCCAATGGAAACTTCATCTAAGTTTTTTACATTTTTATAAAAATAATTCAAATTATCTAAATCCAAGTCATGTCCTGCATTTAAACCTAAACCGTTTTCAACAGCAATTCTGCCTGCTTCTACAAAAGGTGCAACAGCAGCTTGTTTATTTTTATGGAAATTAGCAGCATAAGGCTCTGTATATAGTTCAACCCTATCGGTTCCTGTTTTTGCAGCACCCTCTACATTTTTTATTTCAGTATCTACAAAAATAGAAGTTCGGATACCTGCTTTTTTAAACGCTGCAATTACTTCACGTAAAAAATTTAGATGTTTAACCGTGTCCCAACCGGCGTTAGATG
>JALSLF010000007.1 GCA_026988445.1 Bacteroidales bacterium | reverse complement strand
TTTTGGAAAATATTTTAAAAAATTAGGGCAACATATTATTATAATTAAAAAAAAAGTTGTAATATTGCAGCCTGATTTTTGAAAGCTAATAATTTAATATAGAAGAGCATGGACTTAATGAAAGTTGTTGAAGACGAATTTAACGCAAAAAATGAATTTCCCGCATTTGATGCCGGTGATACTATTACCGTACATTACAAAATCAAAGAAGGAAACAAAGAAAGAATTCAGCAGTTTAGAGGCGTAGTACTTCAAAGAAGGGGAAACGGAATTACCGAAACTTTTACCGTTCGTAAAATGTCGGGTAGTATTGGTGTTGAAAGAATTTTTCCTGTAAACTCACCTTTTATCGAAAAAATAGACTTAAACAAAAAAGGAAAAGTTAGAAGATCAAGAATCTTTTATTTCCGCGGACTTACAGGTAAAAAAGCAAGAATTAAAGAAAAAAGATTTTAAGCTGAAATTAAAACTTATAAAAAAAGCGGTTCTAAACGAACCGCTTTTTTTATTTTATAACAAATTCCACCCTCCTATTCAAAGAACGACCATAGGATGTTCTGTTTGATGCAATGGGTCGTTTTTCGCCATAACCATACACGGAAATACGGTTGGAGTTTATTCCTTTTGAAACCAAATATTTTTTTACCGATTTAGTTCTGCGTAGTGATAAATCCTGATTATAAGCTGTTTCTCCCGTATTATCAGTGTAACCAAGCAAGGTGATTTTAACTTCGTGATTTTCTTTTAAAAAATCGACCAAAACATCTAAAACCGATTTACTTAATTCACCCAACTCATCAGAACCGGTTTTAAAATTAACATTTTTGAGTATTATGCGTTTGTTTTTATTAATTTTTTGTACTTTAAAATCAACAGTGGTAGGCGGGTCGTATTTTTCATCTTCAGGGTTTATGTAAATGGAATTAAAGAAAAAACCTTTCTTTTTGGCAGTCATAATAAACTCATCGCCTTTATTTACAGGTACAGCCACTGCGTAATTCCCCGAATTATCGTCCACAAAACCTTCGGTGAGTTCATCGGTTTTAATATTTACCAGCTCTACTTTTGCTTTTTTTATGGTTTTACCTTCTTCATCGTATAAATTTCCTTTTACAAACAAAACTCTTTGCGGACGGGCTTTTTTGTACAATGTAGCAATATATATATCCCAATCTCCGTTTTCGTTTAAAGCTCTTGACGAAAAAAATATATTTTTACCGTTGGCACTTACCATTAGTCCCAGTTCATCTTTGTCGGTATTAATCGGATAACCGATATTTTTCGGCTCTGTCCACTGCCCGTGCCCGAGGTATTGTGAATAAAAAATATCAAAACCGCCCAAGCCGAAAATTCCGTTGGTTGAAAAATACAAAGTTTGACTATCGGAATGAATAAAAGGTGTTTTTTCATCGCCGGCAGTATTAATTACCGGTCCTAAGTTTTGTGCTTTTCCCCATTTCCCGAACTCATCTTTTTCCGATTTATATATGTCTAATCCACCATAGCCCCCTTCGCGTGCACTCGAAAAATAAAGTGTTTTACCGTCAGCAGTAATTGAAGGCATTCCTTCAAAAGTACTTGCTCCGTTAATATTGGTACCCAGTCGCCTTAAAGGAGACCATTTGCCGTTTTTTCTATCCGAAGAAAAAATATCACAATTTTTATACGAAGTATAATCTGCCCGTTCAAACTCACAAATGGTAATATAAATATGATTATTATCAATCGTTATTGTGGCTGCACCTTGGTTCCGACCATCATTGAAAGGGGTTTCTAAAGGGCGACCACGTGAAAAAACAAAGCCGGCTGAATCTTCCCATAAACGAATACTTAAATTAAGTTTTTCTTCAGATTTTTCATGTGCGCTACCGGCAAACCTAAGCGTACGGCGCGAAAAAATCATCAATTCTTCATCGGGTGATATTAAAGGCAAATATTCATCTCTCCGGGTACAAATATCCGCCAAGGGCTTAGGATTAAAAGGAACGGGATTATTAATCAAATCTAAATAATAATCAACATTTTTCACCATTTTTTTGGCTTTATATACCAATTTTGAATTTTCTTTATTATTATCTAAAAACTGATGAAGGAAAAAACCGGATTTTTCAAATTTTCTTTTTTGATAATAATAATCACCCAAATAATAGGATGATGCATAGTAATTAAAAGAAGGACAAAGCGATACTACTTTTAAAAAATTTTCTTCGGCAGCGCGAAAATACATCTCTTTATTCTGTAGTTCATTTTTATTTGCTAATCGATAATTAAGCTCACCCAGCAGGTAGTATGCATCGGCAAAATCCGGTTCAATCTTAACTGCTTCGCGTAAAAGTTTAATCGATTCTTTGTATTTGAATTTTGAATTGGCAATTGCTTGCTGATATAAATTTATAGCCTGTTTATTTTTAATCTCTTTACAATCGCCGCGCTGGGCAAAAACATCAATAAAAAAAAAGCACGAAAAGAAACAGAGCATAAGCATAAGCCTTGCTTGACGAACAGAAGATATTTTATTTAACAAATTAATCATCGATTCTTTTGTGAAATTCTTTGTAAATATTAATACTTAAAAACTAAGGTATTGTCAGGTGCAGGCACACCGGCAAACCAAGGACTAAAAACCAAGCTACTGTCAGGTGCAAGCACACTGACAGAGCTTTTATTACTACATATTATCAGCCTTATTATCGGCTTTGTTTTTCATATCTTCTGTTTCTTTTTTAGCTTTATCAATTACGGCATTTGCTTTTTTATCTGCTTCCTCATTTAATTTATCCGCTTTTTTCTGAGCTTCGTTGTGCAATTGCTGTGCTTTTTTATCGGCTTCGGCTTTCACTTTATCTGCCGATTTTTTTGCTTGTTTATTTAATTTTTCAGCCGCTTTTTTGGCAGCTGCTTTCGCAATAGGATTATTTGCTTTTGCAATTAAATCCTTTCCTTGTTTGTCGGCTTCGGCAATGATTTTTTCTGCTTGCTTGTCGGCTTCGGCTTTTAATTGTTCGCCTTTTTTATCCGCTTCGGCAACTAACTTTTTACCGGCTTCATCTGCTTCTTTTCTAATTTTATCCGCTTCTTTTTCAGCTTGCGCAATGATTTTTTGTGCCTGCTCATCTGCTTTTTCAATGGCTTTTTTAGCTTCTTCGCCGGCTGCATCTTTAACCTGCTGTTTTACACCGCCTTCTTTACTGCCGGCAAGTTTCACTTTGGGCTCATCAATGGTTCCGGCAATTAGTGCATTGAGTTTTATCTCATCGCCTAAATCAATATTTTTACCGGTTTTTGCCAATAAATTATCTGCAAATTGATTTATTCCCTCACCTAAATCTTTACGTGCTATGGCAAATTTTAAATCGTAATTCAAATTCCCCTCTAAACTTTGAGTTCCGCCAAATTCCATTTTCGATTTACCCAATTTTATATCGGTGGGTTCTACTGTTATATTCCCGTTTTCGATACTAAATTTCAAATCAATATCTTTTAGTGCCGGATTTTTCAGTTTATCCCATTTTGTAAGCTTTGCAAGTAAATTAAAGGTTTTTACATCTTTTAAAGCTATATTTTTTGATTGAAAACGACCTTTTCCGTTCATGCTTTTATAAACCGGATTCAAATAATAATCTAAACCGGTTGAAAAATCAAAATCCATAGTAAAATCGCCTTGAGCTTTTTTTGCAATAGGCGCCAAACGTTGCACGGTATTAAATGTCTCGAAAGTAGCAGGTAAATCAAGGTTTTTAACATTCATATTGTATCCGATTTTCGGATTTAAAGTATCTTTTGAGTCGTAATATCCGTCCATTGCCACGCTACCTTCCAGCATATTCATTTTTACGCCTTTAAAAATCATTTTACTGTCTTTCAGCAAAATATCTCCTTTTAAATTAGTGATTGTAAGATTATCATAGATAATCTTTTTCATATCGGATTTTAGCAAAAAGTCAATATTTCCGGGTATTGCAAATGCAGTAAAAGGTACTGTATCAAGCACTTCAACATCTTCCGGAGAGCTACTTTCTTCCTCCTCGGTAAGAAAATCTCCTGCATCAAAATAAGCTGATGTAAATTTAAAACGCCCTACCAGCGTAGAATCAGCAAAAGCATAGGCTAATAGATTATCTATTGAACCGACAAACTGCATATCAGTATTTCCGGTTTTCATATCCATTTTTTCCAAACGAACATTATCGGGCGAGAATTTCATGATTGCCTCCGGGATTAAAAATGCATTGGGCAAATCACTGCTTTCGTATGAAAAACCCGTAAGCTGAACAGAACCATCGGCTTTAAATTCATCGTATTTTTCGGCTTCGAGCGATGAAAGTTTACCGCCAAATTCCAAATCGGCATTCATAACACCTTTTAAAGTCATATCTTCGAGCGGAACAATATCTTTCATAGCACCAAAGTCTATTTTTCCGATGATTTTACCGTCCATATCCACATCATCGGCACTTGTAATTATTTTCATCTGTGCATCAAAAGGATTTTTTGCCATTTCAATGTGTGCTTTTTTAATATCAACGATATTATCATCGCCTGTGCCTCCTTTATTTTCCAAATGCATATCTACATTAATATTTTCTACGGCTCCGGGCAAATCAGGATATGCAAAACGTCCGTTCTCAACCAATAAATTCATGGCAAATGCGGGTAAATTATTATCGTTATACACACCTTTTACATAACCATCTATCTGAAATTCACCGGATGTTTTTACTCCTTCAAAATCACTCATATAAACAGCAGGAATTAAAGACAGAACCGGTTTAAATGCGGTTTTACCCGTTGAAAATGTTAAATCTATGTCAATATCATCGGCAGGCATTCCAATTTTACCGTCAAAAGCCATAGCAATTTCATTCAGCTTGAATTTGTTTTCTTTAAAAGTAAAAATAAACTGATCCATATCGGCATCAATATCAGCCAAATAGTTCATTTTTACATTTTTTAAGTAAGTAATTCCTTCGTAGGAGGTGGTAAATGATTTTACGGAGCTTATTATATTTAAAATGGTACGACTCTCGGTCATATCGCCGCTAAGTTGAAAATCCAATCCTTTTATACCGGCGTAAATATCGCCTTCAGCATCATCGTAAATAATAGTTGCATCATTAATTTGAAAATTTTTTAAACGTAGTTTAAAAGATGATGATGTAGTATCTTCGG
Source organism: Bacteroidales bacterium (assembly GCA_026988445.1). Lineage (GTDB taxonomy): Bacteria > Bacteroidota > Bacteroidia > Bacteroidales > NBLH01 > NBLH01. The sequence goes on along the minus strand of JALSLF010000007.1, from coordinate 154 downwards.
GCGTTTCTTCTTCAACAGCGGTAGAATCTTCTTTCATAATGTCCCAATTAACGCTACCGTTTTTAAGCACTTTTGCCAATACTTTGGGCTTGTCCAAAATAATTGATTTTATTTCAACGGCATCGCCCATTAAACTCATTAAATTTACATCGGG
>JALSLF010000006.1 GCA_026988445.1 Bacteroidales bacterium | reverse complement strand
TCCGGTACTTTTACTTTAAATGTACCACAATCAAGTATCGCAAAAGCCAATAAAATAGTTTTTACAAAGATAGAAACACGATATACTGCTAACGATGAATGGAACGATTGGGAAATAAGTACAAAAGCGGGAAATGGAAAATTAATTTCCGAATGGGAAAGAAAAGATCAGTGGACATTTACGCTCTCCGGTATCAAAGGTAAAATAGAAACCCGTAACCGTAACGATTTTAGTTCATGGATACTAAGCACTGGAAATACAAAAATATATATTGAACCAAAATATAGAAATGACTGGAAAATATGGACGATTACACAAGGAAACGATAAATTAAAAGTAGAAACACGTTACCATTCCGGTAGTGATGTATGGCAACAATGGATAGTTAGCGGAAACTCAGGAAAGATGAATATTGATACACGTTACAGAGATAAAGACGCATGGAAGCAATGGATTATTTCTGACAATATGCCGACAGAAAAAGCCGAAATGAAAATGGCTGCTATTTTTATTATAATTTTTCAAGCAATTTCAAAATAGTTTTACAAAACAACTGCAAAATAAAAGCCCGAGATAAAATTTTCCCGGGCTTTAAATTTAGCTATCGATAATTTCACAAGCCAACAATTTAGTTGCAATCACCTTCTTCAATACATTGAGCATCTATAACAGCAATAGTTGCCATATAAACAATTTCACGAACAGTACTTTCCATTTGCAATACATGAATAGGCTTATTCATACCCATTAAGATAGGACCAATAACTTCACCCTCTCCTATTTCTTGCATTATTTTATAGGCAGCATTACCGGTACTTAAATTAGGAAATATAACCGTATTCACTTTTTTATTACCCAGTTTTGTAAAAGGAAATTGTTTTATTCGATGTTCCGGATTAAAAGCAAAGTTTGCTTGCATCTCACCATCCACAATAATCTCAGGATGTTCTTTATGTAAAATTGCAATGGCATCTTGTACTCGCTTAGGACTTCCATCACGAATAGAACCAAAGTTAGAATACGAAACCATAGCGATAACCGGCTCCATACCATATCTTCTAATTGTTTTTGCAGCCGCAAGAGTAGTTTCTACCAGTGTTTCAGGACTAGGTTGTCGATTTACGGTAGTATCTGCAAAAAATAAAGGTCCTTTTTTCGTTTTTACCACATGCATTCCCGCAATATGATTGTATTCAGGATGAGTTCCCACAATTTCCAAAGCCGGCTTAATAATTTGTGCATATTTTGAGGAAGTTCCTGAAATAAACGCATCGGCATCACCGGTTTCCACCATCATAATTCCAAAATAATTCCGGTTATAGATAATCTCGCGTGCTTCGTCTAAAGTCATTCCTTTGCGTTTACGCTTTTCCCAAAGGATTTTAGCATAACGTTCGCGACGTGCTCCTTCGTCTTTACATCGCGGGTCAATTATAGGAACATTTTTCAATTCCAATTGGTTATCCTCAATCAATTGATTAATTACTTCTACATTACCCAGTAAAATAGGCTTTGCTAATTTTTCGTGTAAACAAACCTGAGCTGCTTTAAGTACGTTGAAGTTGGTAGCTTCGGCAAAAACCACCCATTTAGGATTTTGTTTTGCTTTTTCGTTTATCGAGTTAATTAGTTTATTACCGTGCCCTAAACGATTTTCCAACTCCTCTTTGTAAGCATCCCAATCGGTAATAGGCGATTGGGCAACACCTGAATCAATTGCAGCCTTAGCCACAGCAGGGGCAACCACTGTAATTAATCTGGGGTCTAAAGGTTTTGGAATGATGTATTCACGTCCGAATTTTAAATTTTTAGCATTATAAGCAGCGTTTACGTCCTCAGGAACATCCATTTTTGCTAATGATGCAATAGCATAAACTGCTGCTTTTTTCATTTCTTCGTTAATTGCAGTTGCTTTTACATCAAGAGCTCCTCTAAAAATAAAAGGAAATCCCAAAACATTATTCACCTGATTTGGATAATCCGATCTTCCGGTTGCCATAATCACATCAGGACGCGCCTCTTTTGCATCTTCGTAGGTAATTTCAGGGTCCGGGTTAGCCATAGCAAATACAATAGGGTCTTTTGCCATGCTTTTTACCATCTCTTTAGTTACCACTCCACCTTTTGACAGTCCTAAAAAGACATCTGCACCTTCCAGAGCTTCGGCAAGGGTAGTAATTTTACGATGGGTTACAAACTGCTTTTTATACTTATTAATATCTTTTCGCTCGGCATTAATTACGCCTTTACTATCACACATAACCACATTTTCAGCTTTTACACCGAGCGACATTATTAGCCGTGTGCAAGCCATAGCAGAAGCACCTGCACCGCTAATCACCATTTTTACATCTTCTAACTTTTTGTTTACCAGCTCAAGAGCATTCACAATACCGGCAGAAGAGATAATTGCTGTACCGTGCTGATCATCGTGCATTACAGGTATGTCCAGTTCATTTTTTAAACGCTCTTCAATTTCAAAACACTCAGGTGCTTTAATATCTTCGAGATTTATTCCTCCAAATGTTGGTGAAATTTGTTTTACTGTTTCAACAAATTTATCAATATCAGTAGTATCCACCTCTATATCAAAAACATCAACATCCGCGAATATTTTAAATAATAAACCTTTACCTTCCATAACGGGCTTGCCTCCTAAAGCACCGAGATTACCAAGCCCTAAAACAGCAGTTCCATTAGATATTACAGCAACAAGGTTTCCCTTTGCCGTATATTTATATACTTCTTTGGGGTTTTTTTCTATCTCCAAACAAGGATCAGCAACTCCCGGCGAATATGCCAGTGCCAAATCGCGTTGGCTACTATGGGGTTTTGTAGGAACAACCTCAATTTTTCCGGGTCTTCCTTCTGAATGATACTTTAACGCATCATCTTTTGTTATTTTTGCCATATCATGTTAATTTTAAGATTTCGTTATACAAAGTTAAGTGCTTTTTATACGCTATGGTGAATTTTAGGTATTTTTCTTAACATAAACTTTTATGTTTGTTACTATTTTTTCAGATATAACAATTAAATTTAAATTACAATCGTTTTATTTCTATGATAATTTTAATTTATTAGATATGGCATTATTAAAAAAATACTTTTGTACAATTATTTTTTTACAGTTTATTATAAATATACAAACATTTGCACAAAATGAAACTGTTACTTTTGGTTCAGATTCAATTGTTCAGGAATATTATTTTGGTTTTAATCTAAATCCGAATGTAGCCGGAGGTTTGGTGAATTTTGTGTTAATAAAACCTTTAGCAAACGGTAAACATGAAATTATTCAACTTTCACAGGATAATTTTGTTTATCAAGCAAAAGGAAAAATGAAATCACCTGCAAATCCATATAAAATAGACTATTTTAAAAAGTACAATATTACAAATCTATCCGTTTTGGATAATTTATGGAAACTGCGTTATACAGAGTTTCCATATAAAACAAATGGAAAACCGGAAAAAGGTTGGTCACAAAATCTGGATTTTGATTACCTGCCAACAGCCGAACAAATGGAAATACTTAAAAAGTTTGGGATTGAGCATTTGCGCGATTATTTTTACGGTGAAAATGCATTTCGTTTATTAGAAGCAATACAAAATCCTCAGTGGTTAAAAAGTTATAAAGAGGCATATTA
>JALSLF010000005.1 GCA_026988445.1 Bacteroidales bacterium | reverse complement strand
AACTATGAGCGGAACCTCAATGGCATCTCCTCATATGTGTGGTGTTTTATTAATGACCGGAGGAAACCCCAATATTGATGGTTATGTAAACGGAGACCCTGATGGAAATCCTGACCCGATAGGACATTTGTAAAATTTTACAATTTATACACAATAGAAAAAGCTGTCTGAATTTCACAGACAGCTTTTTTATTGCCTATTATGCATTATAACATTAGCCTAAAGTTTCTTGCTTTTTGAAAATTTATTAATTTAGGCAATTATTAATTTTAAACCTTTATTATGTTAAAAGATAAACCTGAAAAACAAAGTATTTTCCAAAAATTCCCTAAAACATTTTGGATAGCGAATACCATGGAGCTTTTTGAGCGTTGGGCTTGGTATGGTTTATTTGCCGTATTGGCATTATACCTGACAAATTCAACCGATGAAGGAGCTTTGGGCTTTACCCAAAGTCAAAAAGGCTCTATCATGGGGACGGTTACAGCTATTTTATACTTTTTACCCATCATAACAGGCGCATTAGCAGACAGAATTGGCTATAAACGAACATTAATTTTTGCTTTTATTATTCTTTCTTCCGGTTATTGGTTCATGGGAACCGTTCATACCTATAATCTGGTTTATTTAGCTTTTTTATGGGTAGCCTTAGGTGCAGCTCTTTTTAAACCGGTAATTTCAGCTACAGTTACAAAAACCACCACAAAAGAAACCTCATCAATTGGTTTCGGTATTTTTTATATGATGGTGAATGTAGGTGGATTTATTGGTCCTATTTTTTCATCAAAATTAAGAGATGCTTACGGTTGGCGCATTGTTTTTATAATGGCAGCTTCGGCTATTCTGGTAAATTTAGTTTTAGTTACATTACTCTATAAAGAACCCGATAGAGAAAAATCAGAAGATAGCCTTGGAGAGACTATTTTAAAATCATTAGAAAATATATGGACAGCAATTAAAGATTTAAAATTATTGGTTTTCTTAATTATTATGATTGGGTTTTGGACCATGTTCAATCAACTATTTTATACTTTACCCAACTTTATCGATCAATGGGTAAATACTTCAATAATTTATAATTCAATAGCCAATATATCACCCGGTTTAGCTGCAGCAATCGGTACCAAAGAAGGTACTATTGCACCGGAAATGATGGTGAATCTGGATGCCGGAGCGATTATTTTCTTTCAAGTATTAATATCGGCACTTGTAATGAAACTTCGACCTGTAAATGCAATTATTACAGGGATTATTGTAAATGCAATCGGTATCGGTATTGCTTTCGGAACAGGTAACGGTTTTTATGTAATTGTTGGTATTTTTATTTTTGCACTTGGCGAAATGGCAAGTTCACCTAAGTTTACCGAATATATTGGTAGAATAGCCCCAAAAGGTAAAGAGGCTTTATACATGGGCACCTCATTTTTACCGGTTGCAGCAGGAAATTTCTTAACCGGTTTTCTTTCCGGTGATTTATATGAAGCATGGTCTGATAAAGTAAGTTTGCTAAAAACAGAAGTAGCAAAACGCGGATTGGAAATACCTGAAATAAGTGCTAATTTTTCGCAAAACGATTATTTTAATCGCGCATCGGAGTTAATGGGAATGAGTCATCAACAACTTACGGATTATTTATGGAATACTTATAATCCTTCAAAAATTTGGATGGTTTTTAGTGCAATCGGAATTGCCACAATTATCGGATTATTCTTATACGATAAATTTATTCTTGGCGGGGAAGACCAATCAAACAGCGAACGTGAATAGTAAATCTATACAGAAATGTGTATTATTGAAATAGAAGAAATGGAGTTTTATGCCTATCATGGGCATTATAAAGAAGAACGCATTGTGGGAAACCGCTTTTTGCTAGATTTACGTATTGAAGCTGATTGTGAACAGGCTGCTAATTCAGACAGGATTCACGATGCGGTAAATTATCAAACGGCTTATAAAGTAATTCGTGAACAAATGAAGCAAAAATCACATCTTCTGGAAAATATAGCAAAACGGATACTTGATGCACTTTTTGAAAATTTGGAAGGAATTAATAAAGCAAGCATTAAGGTTCGTAAAATGAACCCGCCAATGGGTGGACAGATTAAAAGTGTTTCAATAACAATGAGTAAAGAACGATAAATAAAAGAGGCTGCCTTTTCAGACAGCCTCTTTTTATATTTAATCAACTTTAACGTGTCCCCAGTTTTCACCAGAACGGATACGATTTAGTTGAGTATGAGTAATACCAAATTCTTTGGCCAACTTATAAAGTTTATTCTTTCCTCTTTTTAATTTCTTTTTAAGACGTATAACATCTGTTTCGGTAAGTTTTGAGTTTGTAATTCTACCTTTTCTATTTATACTCAAATAGTTTGGATTTGTTTTGTGATGCTCTTTAAGTTCTCCTTTTGTTACCCATTTAAGATTATCCGCTCTATTATTTTCTTTGTTAAAATCAATATGGATAACAAATTTATGCTCATCGGAAGGTTTATTACAAAAAGCTTCGGCAACTAATTTATGAACAATTTTGGTTTTTTTATGCTTCCAGTCAATATTAGATTTAAAAGTAAAATAGCGGTAGCCATTAACTAGTTGCGCTTTGAGTACTTTCCAGTCATTAATGTCTTTTTTAAAGCGCCTGATTCTTCCAAAATTTGAAACTTCGTACTTTTCATTTTCATTAATCCCGTCAAACCAAACGGGTTTCCATTTTTCATTCCAATAACTTGTTTTTTCCATCATTTAAATTTTTTCGAGAAAAATTCATAGTGGTTTTTTTAGCATCTTTGTGGCAATATAAAAAATTTCTATTCTTAATTAGCCCCCTTATTAAGAATACAACATAAATGCTAACAAAAATTTCAAATAAAAAGAATTCTTCCCTGATATTAATTTTTTGTGTTCAGACAAATATATAAAAAAATTATTAACCTATGTTAAGAAAATATTACCAATATTATTTTTTTAAAATTTAGAGGTTTTGGAATAGAATAAGCTTACGACCAACAACTACATCAAAACTGCTAAGTTGAACAATTTTATATATTCCTTAAATCCGCAACTATCCTCTATTGCAAAGCCACGAACATAGCTGTGGATTTAAGGATATTGTTAAATTTTAAAATGATTGATAATTGATTTTAATAAACCGGCTTCTTTAGCAAGACTTTCGGCTTTATCATTCAACTCAACAGAAAACGCTGCATTTTTTTGAGCTATATCATTTAAAGATTGAACCGCTTCCTGAATTTGGTCAACACCATTGCTTTGTTCGCTGCTTGCATTAGTAATTTCACTAATCAATATAGCAATTTTTTCTACTTCAGGAACAAGTTCTGCAAGCTCCTGTTCTGCTAAACTAGAAATATCAACCCCTTTTTCTGATAAATCATTGATATAGTTTGCTGCTTCTTGAGATTTTTCGGCTAATTTTTTTACTTCATTTGCAACCACACCAAAACCCTTTCCATGTTCACCTGCCCGGGCAGCTTCAACAGCAGCATTTAATGAAAGAATATTTGTTTGACGTGAAATCTCATTAATAATTGAAATCTTCACTGCTATTTCACTAATAGCATTTAAAGTTTGATGAGCTGATTGACTTCCTTTTTTAACACCATCAAGCGTTTGTTGTGATATCTGCTCTGTTTGTTTTGCATTTTCCGTATTGCTATGAATATTTGCACTCATTTCTTCGATTGATGCCATAACTTGTTCTGATGAAGCTGCTTGTCCTGATGCACCATGTGATAAATCTGAAGAATATTTTGAAATGGTACTGCTAATTAAATTCAGTTTGTCGGAACTAATAACAACTTTTTTTAATACTTCTTTTAATTTTTCAGCCATTTTATTCATAGAGTCAGCTAATTGAGCTATCTCGTCCTTACCTTTTACCTTTATTCTTTTGCTTAGGTTTCCATTACTGATATCTTGCGAAAAATTAATTACCTCAATTAGGCTCCGGGTTGTTTTATTAAGACTGTATGAAATTATTACAAATAAAATAATTAGGCTAAGAACACCTATAATACCAATTTTAAAAAATAAACGGTCTGATTTTTCTGTTAATAGTTTGATGGGAGTTTCGGTAATTAAAGCCCAATATTGATCCACAGCTCCTACTTGTATTGGCGTAAAAGAAACATAATAGATACCGGTATTTCTTTTTAGTTTAAAATGATAGCTTTTGTTATTTCTTACCTGTTTTAATGCATATAAAAAAGTATCTTTAAAAGCAGTATTTTGTTCAATAAAATCTTTATTAAATAAATTTTTATCAGGATGAGCTACAATTTTATTATCCGCTGATACTAAATAAGCAATTGATGATTCAAACGGATTAATAGACTGTACCATTTTTTGGATATTTTCCAGGCTCAAATCAATACCTGTTTGTCCCAGATATTTACCATCTCTAATAATTCCGGTAACGGCAGTAACCATTAAAATTCCTTTGAGTTCAGGTGTGTGTGTATCGTAATAAGGATTACTGAGCATCGGTTTTCCTAATTTTCGAGCCTCATAATACAAACCTGAAAGCTCTTCATTAGTAGTATCAGCAATATTTTTTGAAAAATAAAGTCTATCATTAAGCCTAAAAGCAACATTTCTTAATCTTCCGTTTCTTTTAGTATAGCTTGGGTCAATAGCGCTTAATTCATAATGTATAGCCGTTGTCAAGTAGTCTTTATTACTTTTTAAAACATTTAAAAGTATTCTTTTTGTTATCGAATCTCTTTTGCTGCTTTCCAAATCAATAATTTCAACAAAACTATCTGAAAAAGTATTTGCAATACTAAATGCATTACTAAAAATTACATGTATTTTATCGGCATAATGCTCCGTTGTTTCATTAATTATTTTTTGCGAATCGGCAAGTGCATTGCTTTTAGCACTGTAACTGATATAAATGTTAAAGGCAGAGAAAACCACTACCACAAATGATAATATAGTAATTAAAATTCTCCATTTAATACTTTTAAAAGAAATATTCATAAGCCCTATTTTAAATTTATGGCTTAGTGTTGCGTCAATATTTTTACTTGTCCTGCTTTTTTTGCATTACAAGAAAAAAAATCAAAAAAATGTATGAATTTTATAGCTTAGTTTCACCTGCAAAAATATATTATTTTTGACGAATAAACAATTTTATTATGTGAATACATAATTTTATGTGATAAAATAATCTTTTATTGATGAAAGAAGATATAAAGAAAAGGATTAATATAAATAATCTAAATTTTCGTTAAAAATGAGTGTTTTAATACCAAATGATATAGAAAAGTCATTAATACTGAATTGAATATTACTCTTTTTATATGAAG
>JALSLF010000004.1 GCA_026988445.1 Bacteroidales bacterium | reverse complement strand
ATAAAAGGGAAAATGCCCAATACGGTTAAAACAAGAGCAGTTAAAGCTCCAATAGGCAAAATAATAATTAAGGGTTTTAAAATTTTAAGATTACTAAAATAAAATCCTGAGTTTACCCACTCAATCAATTCTTTATGAAATGAACTAGCGGAAGTAAACTGTTTGTTTTTTACCGAGAACCATGCACTCGAAGTATTTTCACCCGTATTATCTTCAAGAACAGCATTACCTGTTGCTTGAAAAAGCTGTCGCCAATTTAGCTTAGCAGATAATTCTTTAAGGGCTTGCTGGCGCTCATAAATTTCATTTTTGTTTAACAAGGGATTTTGCAAAAAACCGGCTAAGCAATCGGCTCCGCCTTTTGTACACGTTCTATTTATATATTGATAAACAGAGCCTTCGCCAAAAATATCCAAATCATAAGTGTAGGGATGCTCATAGTTTATATATTCATTGCCCGACGGAAAGCTGGAGTAATTTCCTTTTAAAGCCAGCAATTCTTTTTTGTTAATATCAATAAGTTCTTTCAGTAATTTTATTTTTTTTTGGTATTTAACATTGATATTTACTAAAAAAAGGAAAGGTATAAGTGCAATGATATTAATCAAAAGGACAGATTTTAAGTTCTTATCGATAAATACAAATGATAAAACAATCACCGACAGAAAAATAAACAAACGGGCAGCCGAAACCCAATAATTTTTTTGTTTAATATTTTTAAGTTCTTTTTGATATTTATCCGATAGCTCTTTATATGTCTTTGTTAAATCCATAAATAGTAAAATTTGTCCGAAACAAAAGTAATACATTAGTAGCTTTTCTGAGGCTGCAAAACAAGATATTTATGATATTTTTACCGTTGATGAAAAAACGTAGCGTAGCTCTGTCAGTGTGCTTGCACCTGACAGTAGCATGATAATTAAAAGCTTAAAATAAAAACTTGGGCTTATTACTCTTCTTTGAGTATTTTTTGACGCTGATGAACGCAGATATTTATGATTTTTTTACCGTAGGTAAAAAACTCAGTGTTCTTAGTGCTCTTAGTGGTTTAAATATATTAGCTTTCTAATTATTTTTATTCAAAACATCCGACCTGTAAACTATATGTGTTTTATAGTAGCTAATACCTAAATTGAGCGATTATCTACTTCAATAAGCACCAATCTATTGAGTTAAAGAGATTTACAAAAAATGGCTCAAATACAGGATGGTATTCTTACTTTTTTTATAAACTTTTTAATCTCAATATCTTGGCACTTCTTTTTGTACATAATCACTCAATTTAGGTAAAAGACAACAAGCAAGCCTTTTTTATAACAATTCCTGAAAATTTAACAAATAATTAACATTTTCAGATGAAATAAATTCCTACTTTTGCAAGTTCGTAACAACTAAATAAATAAAACATGGAAAATAAAAAGTTTATATTAATTATCCTCGATGGCTGGGGAAAAGGAAACGGAACAAAAGCTGATGTTATCGCCAATGGCGAAACTCCATATATCGACAGTTTATACAAAAAATATCCGAATTCATACCTATTAACCGATGGCGAAAATGTAGGTTTACCCAAAGGACAAATGGGTAATTCGGAAGTGGGACACATGAATATTGGCGCCGGACGTATTGTTTATCAAGATTTGGTAAAAATAAACAAAGCGGTTGAAACCGGTAGTATTGCCGATAATCCCGCTTTAAAAGAAGCCTTTAGCTACGCTAAAGAAAATAACAAAAAAGTACATTTTATCGGTCTGATTTCCGATGGCGGAGTTCACTCATTAGATACACATCTGTATAAACTTTGCGATTTGACAAAAGATTACGGTTTAGAAAAAGTTTATATTCATGCCATTACCGATGGGCGTGATACCGACCCGAAAAGCGGGCTTGGCTATATTAAAAAGCTGGAAAATCATCTTGAAAAATCAAACGGACAAATTGCCACTTTAATTGGTCGCTATTATACAATGGATCGTGATAAACGTTGGGAACGTGTTAAAGAAGGTTATGATTTAATGGTTAAAGGCGAAGGAAAAAAAGTCAGCAATATTCAAAAGGCGATAGAAGAGTCTTATGCTGAGGGAATTACCGATGAATTTATTAAAGCTACCCTTAAAGTAGATGAAAACGGAAAACCGCTTGCCACTATTGAAGAAAATGATGTGGTAATTTGCTTTAACTTCCGTACCGACCGCTTGCGCGAAATCACTACGGTGCTTACACAGCAAGACATGCCTGAATTTGGGATGAAAACCATGCCGCTACATTATTTAACAATGACCCGATATGATGAAAATTTCAAAGGCATTAAAGTTATTTACGATAAAGAAAATTTAAAAAACACCATAGGCGAAATTGTTTCTAAATTAGGTTTAAAACAATTACGAATTGCCGAAACCGAAAAATTTGCACACGTTACTTTTTTTATGAACGGTGGGCGTGATGAGCCTTTTGAAAACGAAAAACGAATACTTATACCTTCGCCCAAAGTAGCTACCTATGATTTAAAACCGGAAATGAGTGCTTATGAAGTTACCGATGCTTTGGTAGCCGAATTAAAAAAGCAAGAGCATAATTTAATTATTTTAAATTTTGCCAATGGCGATATGGTTGGGCACACAGGTATTTACGAAGCCATTTTAAAAGCCGTGAAAGCGGTGGATGAATGTGTTGAAAAAGTTGTAGAAACTGCCAAAGAAAACGGATACGATGCTTTAATTATAGCCGACCATGGTAATGCCGATAATGCTGTAAATGCTGATGGCAGTCCCAATACGGCACATTCTTTAAATCCCGTACCCAGTATTTTGGTTACCGAAGATTACAATAGCATAAAGCCGGGTGTATTAGCCGATGTAGCTCCTACCATTTTAAAAATTATGAATATTGAAATTCCCGAAGAAATGACAGGAAAGGTCTTGATTGATAATTAAACAGTTATATATTTGTCAGATTTTAAGGTCTGACAAAGTTTTTTTCAAATACTGAGATGATAGAAATAGGAAAAACCATTGTTAGCCGCGATTTACTTGACAAAAAATTTGTTTGCGATTTAAAAAAATGCAAAGGAATTTGTTGTGTTGAAGGTGATTCGGGTGCCCCGATTGAAAAAGAGGAAATTCAAATACTTGAAAAAGATATTGAAAAAATTTTTCCGTACCTGCGTGAAGAAGGGCGAAAAGTAATTGAAGAACAAGGTGTTTATGTAATTGACTGGGATAGCGAATATGTAACTCCTTTAATCAATAACAAAGAATGTGCTTACGCGGTTTTTGAAAATGATATTGCTGCCTGCGGTATTGAAAAAGCATATCTTGCCGGAGCTACCACTTTCCGAAAACCTATTTCTTGCTTCTTGTACCCGGTAAGGGTAAAAAAGTTTATCAAATTTGATGCGGTAAATTACGACCGTTGGGATATTTGCAAACCGGCAATTGAAAACGGAAATAAATTAAACGTTTCTGTTTATCAATTCCTGGAACAGCCTTTAAAGCAAAAATTCGGAGAAAATTGGTACGAGCAACTAAGTTTGGTCGATAGGGAATTAAAAAAGGCAAATCCCGAAAAGTGAGAACAATCACATTTTTATATGCTTAATAATATTTGGTTTAAAGTGTTTTTATGCTAATGAATTATTTACTTTGCATTGCTAAATTTAAAGAAAAATGATATGAGAAGAATAGCATTACCTGTAGCAAACGGATTATTAAGTGCTCATTTTGGACATCCTGAGCATTTTTATATTTATGAAATAAAAGACCATAAAATTGACAAAGAAGAAATGCATACACCGCCGGTACATACACCCGGAGCATTTCCTAAATGGTTGGCCGAAATGCAAGTTACCGATATAATTGCCGGTGGCATGGGACAAAGAGCCGTTGATTTGTTTAATGCAAACGGTATTAATGTATTTTTGGGTGCAGAAGTAAAAAATCCGAAAGATTTGGTTAATGAACTACTGTCCGGTACTTTGGTAAGTAATGAAAACCTTTGTAATCATGACGGGGAACATGATCATCATGACCATGGACATCATCATTTCAACTAAAGTTGAAAAAACCTGACAAAAACGTCAGGTTTTTTAATTTTTAAGCATTAATTTGTTCTTTATAAGCAGCTGCATCTAATAAACTGTCAAGCTCCGAAGTATTTTCCAACTTAATTTTTATTAGCCAACCATCGCCATAGGGATCTTGATTAATAATTTCAGGAGTATCTTCAAGTTTTGAGTTTACTTCTAAAACTTCACCGCTTACCGGCATATATAAGTCCGATACGGTTTTAACAGCTTCAATTGTACCAAAAACTTCTTCTTTTGCAAGTTCTTCGCCTTCGGTTTCAATTTCAACAAAAACAATATCGCCTAATTCGCCTTGTGCAAAATCTGTAATGCCGATATATGCTTCGTCGCCTTCTACTTTTAACCATTCATGGTCTTTGGTGTACTTTAAATTATCAGGTATATTCATTTTCTTAACAATTAAATTGTGAGACTTGACAACAATTAATAATAAACAAAGTAAAAATGAAATTTCCGGCTTGCAAAATTTTTAAGCAAAAATCTTTAACAAATTTAAACATTTTTAAAACATATTTTAAGGAATCAGTGAAAATCTTACACTTATTCCAAATTTTATATTTGAAGTACGGAAAGAAGTGGATATTTTAGGTGCATTAATATCCTGATTGTAAAAAGCTGTTAAGTTAAAACGTTCGTTTAATGCGTAATTAGCTGAAAACTTAATACCCATAACATCTTGTCCTGCGGTAATTTGATCCACTCCTTCTTCAAGTTTACGAATAATAGTCATCATCTTCATGAACGAAAAATCAGCACGTAAATTCAAATCGCTTTGGAATTTTTGTTGACTATTACGGGTTTTTATAATAATGGGTAATTGATCAAAACGATAGCCTGCCCCTATAATCATTTCAGAAGTAACTAAATCAATTAATTGATTGTTCGAAAAACTCAATGTAAGCGTTCTTCCTCTTCGATATTCTAATTTTGTGTTTAGATTAGATACCCAAGTTACATCTGCACTAAAAAGAGGGTTAAAGCTTTCGGTAATTGATACCGTAGCAATTTCCTGTTCGGGAATAAACAAGCCGTTTGTATTATCTCTTGTCCAACTGTATCCGTCGTAAGCTTGTTCGTCCCAATTAAAAAACGGATTGGTAGTGTACGAGCCTACATTATAGCTTGATTGGTAGGCATGGCTGATATTAAACGTTTTAATAATTGATGTAAATTCAGGGACATTATAATTTACACGCCAATTGGGCATAGGAATCTTAGGAAAAGGACTTGCATCTACTTTATTAACCGGTTTTCCGGTATATGCAGCCAAAAATGCAG
>JALSLF010000003.1 GCA_026988445.1 Bacteroidales bacterium | reverse complement strand
ACGGCTTATGGACAATATCCTTTGGAAGCGGTACAAACAATGACAAAAATTGCGAAAAAAGTAGAAAAGCATAAAGCGGATTATAAAGATCCATCGGATGAAGCCTTGCATAATAAAATTTCAGGTTTTTTGGCAAAGTCAGCAGTTTACGCTTCTACCCAATTACCTGTTACCGCTTTGGTTTCGGATAGTATGACCGGAAGAACCATTCGTAATTTGGCAGCTTTTCGTGGAAAGCATCCGATTTTAGCTTTTTGTTACAATAAACGCTTAATGCGTGAACTAGCTCTCTCTTACGGGGTTAAAACTTATTACATCAGTCAAAGAAATTCTACCGATGAGTTTTACCATATACTTTCAAGCATTTTGTTAAATGAGGGTAAAGTACAAGCGGAAGATTTGTTGGTAGTTGTTGCCGGAAATTTCGGACCCGGAAAAGGTGCTTCCTTTATGGAAATTTCAACAACTGAAAATCTGTCAAAAAGATTATCGAAAGATACGCCCTAAAAATGATTTTGGCTACTACCACGAATTTACTATATTCCACTAAATTTGTGGTAGTACCATATTTAATATTATTTGTAGTCTGTTACATTGCTTCAAAATAGTTCATTGCATAAATCTTTAATAAGCCCAAAAATTCCATTTATTTCAAACATTTTTTTAATTTTACAAGGTATTGAAAAAAGGAAGAATCACTAAAATTTGTTTAAAATGGAATTTATAAAAAAAACAGCTTTATTAATTGCTTTGCAATTTGGTATTTACGGCTTATGGGCGCAAACAAATCCACTGCCAAGTACAAATGCCGAACGTACACTTGGCTATACAAATAGATTACTTTTGCAAGAAAGTTCATTATTGAATAAAATTAGTTTTCGTTCAATAGGACCTTCGGTGATGAGTGGAAGGGTTTCCGATATTTCGGTAAATCCCGATAATCCGAACGAATTTTATCTTGCCTATGCATCCGGCGGCTTGTGGAAAACAGACAATCAAGGTCTTTCATTTAGCCCGATTTTTGATTACCAAGCGGTGATGACTATTGGCGATATTGCCGTAGATTGGAAACACGGAAAAACCATTTGGGTAGGTACCGGCGAAGTAAATTCCAGTCGTTCATCTTATGCGGGAGACGGTATTTATAAAAGTACCGATAATGGTCAAACTTGGCAAAATCTCGGTTTGTCCGAGACACAACATATCGGCAGAATAATTATACATCCTGATAAGCCCGGAACGGTTTGGGTAGCTGCCTTAGGGCATTTGTATTCGTCAAATCCCGAAAGAGGTATTTACAAAACCGAAGATGGGGGTGAAACATGGAAAAAAACGCTTTTTGTAAATGATAGTACCGGTGCGGTTGATTTGGTCATCGACCCGAAAAATCCGGATATACTTTATGCCGCAATGTGGCAACGCGACCGAAAAGCATGGGATTTTAAAGGAAACGGCAAGGGCAGCGGTATTTATAAAAGTACTGATGGGGGTGAAACATGGCAGAAAATCAGTGGTGAAAAATCAGGATTTCCCGGTGGAGAATATGTGGGACGCATCGGTTTATCCGTTTCCGCTCAAAATCCGCAAATTATATACGCGCTTTTAGACAATCAAAGCCCGCGTAAAAAAGAGGAAAAAAAAGGGCAGGAACATAAGCTTACCAAAGACCGATTACGTACTATTTCAGTAGAAAATTTTTTGAATTTAGATGATAAATTAATCGCTGATTTCCTAAAAGAAAATAATTTTCCTGAAAAACATACGGCAAAAAGCATTAAAGAACAAGTACGTAAAGGTGATTTAAAACCTATTGCATTAGTGGAGTATCTTGAAGATGCCAATGCTGATTTATTTGAAGCACCACCAATAGGCGCCGAATTGTATCGTTCGGATAATGGTGGTAAAACATGGTACAAAACACATGAGAACTACATCGAAGATGTATATTATACATATGGTTATTATTTTGGTCAAGTGCGTGTATCGCCTTGGAACAGCGATGAGGTTTATATAATGGGTGTGCCCATCTTAAAATCGGAGGATGGTGGAAAAACCTTTTATTCTTTGCAAAGAGAAAATGTACATGCCGACCACCATGCACTTTGGATAAGTCCTAAAACGAAAGGTTTATTATTCAACGGAAATGATGGCGGTTTGAATATTTCGTATGATGCCGGTACACATTGGCGTAAAGTAAATGTGCCTTCCGTAGGGCAATTTTACAGTGTAAACTATGATATGGCAAAACCTTATCGTGTGTATGGTGGATTGCAAGACAATGGTGTTTGGCGCGGACCATCAACAAATCGTGAAAACCCGAGCTGGCATCAGAGCGGACATTATGCTTTTAAGTCCATTATGGGAGGCGACGGTATGCAAGTACAAATAGATACGCGCGACAATGAAACGGTTTATACGGGCTATCAATTCGGGCACTATTACCGTATTAATAAAAAAACAGGAGATTTTAAATATTTTCATCCGAAACATGAATTAGGAGAGCGTCCTTTGCGCTGGAATTGGCAAACACCCATTCTTTTGTCAAAACACAATCAAGACATAATTTATATGGGCAGCAATAAGTTTCATCGTTCAATGGATAAAGCGGAGCATTTTGAAACTCTTTCGGGTGATCTGACCAAAGGAGGTAAAAAAGGCAATGTTTCTTACGGAACCCTGACAACAATTGACGAGTCGCCCTTGCGCTTCGGACTTATCTATGTGGGTACGGATGACGGTTTAATTCATCGTAGTGATGACGGCGGTTATAATTGGACAAAAATTTCAGATAATTTACCGCAAAACCTGTGGGTGTCGCGTGTAACTGCATCTAAATATAAATTAGGAAGGGTATATGCTTCATTAAACGGATACCGTTGGGACGATTTTAGAGCCTATTTATATGTTTCGGAAGATTTTGGTAAAACGTGGGAGCAAATTGGTGCTGATTTACCTGCAGAGCCTGTTAATGTTGTGAAAGAAGACCCTGAAAATGAAAATATTTTGTATGTGGGTACCGATAACGGAATTTATGTGTCTTTAAATAAAGGTAAAACTTTTATGACTTTGGATAAAAATTTACCAAAGGTAAGTGTGCACGATATTGCAACACATCCGCGCGAAAAAGAGTTAATTATCGGAACGCACGGACGTTCTGTTTTTATTGCCGATGTAAGTGCTTTGCAGCAACTTACTAAAGAAAATCTTCAAAAAGATATAATTGTATTTGAGCATAAACCCATTCGCAGTAGCAGTAATTGGGGTAATACCAATTGGTGGAAAAATGCACCTTCGGCTTACGAAACTTTTCATTTTACGGTATATTCAAATAAATATCAAAAAGTAAAAGTGCAAATTAAAGCAGGGAAGGATATAGTTTTAAAGAGTTTTGATTATCAATTGGATGAAGGCCTGAATCCTGTATTTTATGATTTAAGTTTTGATAAAAAAGTATTGAAGAAATATCAAACTTGGTTAAATCAAAATCGTAAAAAAGATGAAAAAGAAATAGCTTTAAAGCAAGCCGATAACGGAAACTATTATTTACGCAAAGGGAAATATATGATTGAAATAGCATTAAACGGCAAAAAATACGATAAGGAATTTGTATTGAAATAGTACGTAGCTCAGTTTTTTAAGCAGAAGTTTAAGATATCTGTTTGAAATTAAAATTTCACGGTTTAGAAGTGCTGTAGTACGGAATTATATAATATTCCGCTAAAAAATAAGTTATATAGAAAGAAAATTACAAAATATATAGAGAAATTACTTATGTATAAAATTACCGGATTATTCATTGTTTTATTTTTTTCAAATTTGTTGTTTGCGCAAACCAAAGATGAAAAAAAGTTAAAAGCACTTTACGATAAACAAGATTATGACAAATGTATTGAGCAATCGTTAAAAATTTTGAAAAAAGATTCAAAATCGGTTTATGCTTCAATCTTTGCAGCGCAATCTTATTTTGAACAGTTTAAAAATGCTGATAGGAAAACCAAAGCAAAAACATTGCGTAACAGCTTAAAGTATGCAGGAAAAGCGAAAAAGTATGATCAACAAGGAGTGATAAAAGCAGATTTTGAAAAATTCTATTCGGAACTGAAAGACAGTACTATGAGTTTTGCCAAGCGGCTTTATTATGGCGAAAAGAAAGAAAAATCTAAATTTGCTTATGATTATCTGGCAAAAATCTATGCAGACACAACTGCTCAATTTAAAGAGTTTCATCCTGAATTGTATCCTGAAAAAAGCGATATTGGGTTAAATACAGTAAAAGTAAAAGTTAATCAAATTGATGAGCAGGGTAGAAAACAAGGTTTTTGGACCAAAAAATACCGTAATGGCGTAACGGCTTACGAAGTAACTTTTAAAAACAACAAGCCGGTAGGTGAATATAAAAGGTATCATGAGAACGGAAAACTTTATGCTTTTTTAATTTATGATGATAAGGGCGAATGGGCAGATGCAAAACTTTATGATGAAGATGGCGATTTAATCGGTGAAGGGAAATATTTCGGGAAATTAAAAGACGGCTTATGGACGTATTATGATAAAGGTGTGAAAGTTGCCGACGAGAACTATTCAATGGGCAAGAAAAACGGCACATCAAGAACTTATTTTCGTAACGGGCAAATATCTGAAGAAAAAAATTGGAATAATGATGTAGAAGATGGTGCTTGGCGACAATATTACGATAACGGAAAAAAACGTTTGGAGACAAAAATTGATATGGGTGTGCGAAACTCGGTGTATTATGTGTATTATTCAAACGGGCGTTTAAAAATCAGAGGTCAGTATAAAAATGATTTAATGGATGGTAAATGGATTTATTACGACTCCGACGGTAAAGTTTTAAAAGAAATTGTTTACCATATGGGGAAAGCCGAAAATAAAGATGAATTGGAAAAAGAAGAACAAGAAATATTTAAACAATTTGAGCTAAATAAAAAAAGGCTGATGGACCCGAAAGACTATATTAATAAGCCTTATGAATACATGAAAGCAAACGGGTTAAAATAATAAATACTGAATGTTTTTTTATATTTGCATTCATCACTAACAAAAAAACAGCAATTATGTTAAAAATAAAAACAATTTTGGTATTTATCATGGCAATTCTACTCTTCTCTTGCAAGACAGAAGAGCAGAACCTGAATGTTCTGAATATTGAAAAAGTTCATGGTATTCGTAATTATTCTACGATTTATTCATTGCCCAAAACCGTAATCAGGGTAAATGTTGAGGTATGTCAAACAATTTCAAAAGAAGGTCCTTTTTCAAAATATGCAAAGAGCTTGCTTAATATTGATAACGCAATTAAAAAAGATGATATAAAGTGGAGTATTAATGATATAAATTTCACAACTTATCCT
>JALSLF010000002.1 GCA_026988445.1 Bacteroidales bacterium | reverse complement strand
TCATTTACAGCAATTAATCCCACGCGCATACCGGCAGCCATAAGCCCACGGTCAGGAATTTGTTCGCAGATATTTTTAAGTTGCTTGTTTGTGAATACAATAACCTGTAAATCAGAATTATTCATAGGAGCGTATGCCCCAATGATTTCGAAATTATTACTTTCAAGTTGATGTATAATTTGTGTTTTAACTTCTTTTATGTTTCCTTTTAATAGGCCTAATTTGTAAAAAGCAATTAGTCCACCACCTGCAAATACAGAGAAAGGGAATAAGAATAAAATAATTAGCAAACAGAAATATATTTTTTTCAGCATTATTTGTATTTTAAACAACCAAACAGTAAATTTATCAGTCTAAAAATAAACTAGGTTTATTTTTAGATATTATGATAAAACCGATTTTTTATCGTTTATTAAGTAAACTAAAGTAACAAAAAAAATGTTAAACAAAATCATTTATTAAAAATATTGGTATAAATTTGGTATTATCAAACAATAATTTTAATAAATTTACAGTATAATTTAATGATAAGGGCTTAATTTTCAAAAAAATAGTAAAGCATTTCAAAAACTTAATTGATAATTCTATCTTTTTTTGTAAATTTATACCCAAATATTGTGGGGCACAGAATGTAATGTTTCAAAACTTTTTTAAAATATTATTGTCCGGATTTTGGATATTATCAGTCTTTACAGGCGAAGCGCAGGTTTTGCTTTCTGATAGTGAATTAGACCAAACCGAGGTATATACAAGTATTGAAGAGGCATTGGAAAATCCCGATGCAGTTTTTCAATTAGACCTTTTAGATGCTAATTTAACTGAGCTTCCGAAGGAGATTGGCAGCTTAAAGCGTTTGCAACGCTTATATCTTTTTGAAAATCAAATTTCAAAACTTCCACCGGAAATAGGTGAACTAACAAACCTGCAAGAACTTTATCTTGATGGAAACTTGCTTACTTCTCTTCCTCCGGAAATAGGAAAACTTAAAAACTTGAAAGTTTTGGGCTTGCACGGTAATAAATTGACTACACTTCCGCCCCAAATAAAGTATTTGCAAAACTTGGAAGTATTATACCTTACCGAAAATAATGTTCGTTATTTGCCTCAGGAAATTGCTTATCTTAGCAAATTAGAAAGTTTTGATTTAGCTTATAACCAAATCAGCACCCTTCCTTCGAGTATTGGTAAAATGAAAAATTTAAAACAACTGTTCTTAACTGCTAATAAACTGACCAAAGTTCCCAATGAAATAGGAGGTATGGAAAACCTGGAAGAGCTTTACTTGGATGATAACCTCTTAACATCTTTGCCCAGAAGTATCGGGAAATTGAAAAAACTGAAGAAACTGGGTTTAGCTAATAATCGTTTAACCGGTCTGCCGAAAGGAATTGGCGAAATGACTTCATTAGAAAACTTGTACTTATCGGGTAATCAATTGCGTTCTTTATCTAAAGAAATTGGTCAATTGGTTAACCTTAAAAACCTTTATCTTTCAGATAATTTATTAAATTCGGTACCTAAGGAAATCGGGAATCTTGCAAAATTAAAAGAATTGAACCTTTATAATAACCGGCTTACAAATTTGCCCGTAGAATTATCACGACTTACTAATCTTCAAAATATTGGCTTGGGCAAAAATGATATTAAAGTTATTCCCGGCAGCTTGGATAACATTAATATTTATTAATTTTGCTTAATTTTTAGTTTTACTTTATTTTTTTGGTGATTTTTGCAAATTTTACCAATGAAATAACTATTTTTATTTTTTAATTTCACTAAATTTATAAATCTATAAAGTGCCGGTCAGTCAAGAAGATATTGCTTTGGTTATTAATGCAATCAAAAATAATTCGGATTATGATTTTTCAGATTATTCGAGTAAATCATTTACGCGCCGGATTGAAAAAGCATTAATTGATTTTCGTTTGGATATTGATAAGCTTTTAGTAAAAATAAAGCAAGACCCTGATTTTGTTGATCAATTGGTAAAAAATATTACCGTTAATACAACCGAACTTTTCAGAGATCCAAAAGTTTGGCAAGCGCTAAGGTACCGGGTGCTTTCAAAATTTACATCTTACCGGAAAATTAATATTTGGCATGCAGGTGCTTCTACCGGGCAAGAAGTTTATTCTTTGTTAATTCTTTTGCATGAAATGAATTTGTTTGAAAAAGCAAATGTTTTTGCTACCGATATTAATACTGATGTTATAGAAAGAGCAAAAGCAGGAGAATACTCGTACCGCTTTAATCTGGAATATTTTGAAAATTTTGATAAAGTAATTAAAGAAAATCCTTTTAATTACGATGAATTTAATGAAATTCCGTACGAAAAGTATTTTGAAATTGATCAAGTAAATGACATCATAAAGGCAAAAGAATTTCTGCGTAAAAAGCCGGTGTGGTTTAAGCACGATTTGGTAAAAGAAGGCAATATTTTTAATACAAAATTTGATATTATACTTTGCCGTAATGTGCTTATTTATTTTAATACCGAATTGCAAGATAAAGTAATTAATACTTTCTCAAAAAGTTTGTTTCGTAAAGGGGTACTTATGATTGGTGCCCACGAAAGTATAATAGGTCCGGTTGCAAATAATTTTATAAAATCAGGCTTTTTTTATATCAAAAAAGACTAAAAATTAATTGAATGTTTGAAGAACATCTTTATATAGGAATATCAGATTTAAAAAGTTTACTGTTTAGCATTAAAATGCAAAAAGGTATTGATTTTTCCGAATATGCTTTAAGTTCGTTAAAAAGGCGTGTGGAAAATTTTATGAAACGTTTTCATTTTAAAGATATTGATGAGCTAAGCCATAAAATTATAAAAGATGAATACTTTTTTGAGCTTTTTTTGAAAGATATTTTGGTTGATACTACTGAGCTTTTTCGTGACCCTGAGTTTTGGATTGAGTTAAGAAGGCTTTCTTTCTTTAAATTTCGGAAATTAAACAGTTTTAAAATATTTATTCCGGATAGTAATTCTGGCGAAGACCTTTTTAGTATATTAATTATGCTCAAAAATGAAGAACTAATTGATAAATCTGAAATTGTTTTGAGTAGTTTAAGCAAGTTGAATATTGAAAAAATTCAAAAAGCTACTATAGAAACAAAAAAAATGGAAGTAAATATTGCAAATTTTGAAAAAATATATGAAAATGGTAATATTTACGATTTTTTTCAAGAAAAAGGTCATGTTGTTAAATTTAAAAAAGAACTTTTAAATAATGTAAAAATAATTAAACACAACTTTTTTTCGGATGAATTATCCGGCATGTATCATTTAATTTTATTCAGAAACAAAGCAATTTATTATAATCCGCAACTAAAAATAAAAGCTTTAAATATTTTAAAAGAACATTTAATTACCGGAGGATTTATTGCATTGGGTATTAAAGAGCAATTAGAATATCCCGGAAGTGAAAATGAGTTTGAAGCGATAAGCGAAACGGAAAAAATTTATAAAAAAATCTTTTAATTTTATTAAACAATACTTAAATTGGCATATAAATACATCATAATAGGAGGTTCGGCAGGTAGTTTTCAAACGGTAACACGTATTTTATCGTCTTTACCAAAATCATTTAATTTACCTGTATTTTTATGTCTGCATCGGCTTAAGCATGTTCGTGCCGGTTTTGTAGAAGCTTTATCAATAAAATCAAATATTAAAATTATTGAGCCTGATGATAAAGAATTTATAAGGCAACATAAAGCATATCTTGCTCCGGCAAATTATCACATGTATTTTGAGCTGGGAAACTATATTGCATTATCTACGGAAGAACCTGTAAATCATTCACGTCCTGCAATTGATATTTCATTTGCATCGGCAGCTTACACATATAGGGATAAATTAATTGCTATTTTGCTCTCGGGTGCCAATAAAGACGGTGCATTGGGTATGCGCGAGGTAAAGCGGCAAGGTGGTTTGACAATAGTTCAAGACCCGGATGAGTGTCAAGTAAAAACAATGACCGCATCTGCAATGAGTGCTACAGAAATTGATAAAATACTAAGTGCTGATAAAATAATTGAATTTTTGGTGAATTTGAAGTAAAAAAGGCATTTTATTTGCCTATTACTCCAAAATGGCTAAAACAAACGTATAAAAATGAAGAAACTGAGATTGATTATACCTGTTCTGATATTATTTGCAGTTCAACAGGCTTTAACTGCAAAAATATTTTTTAAAATGTTGGAGCTGGCAAATACCGTTCAAGAGAACCTTTTGCCTAAACATGAAAAGTTTTTTGCAATGGGGTCTTTTATTGCCATAATGGTAATTTCTTTAGTTTTTGTTTTAATGATTTTTAGATATGCTTCAAGAAAAAAAGTTGAGTATATTGAAAAACCGGTTAAAGAAAAAGATAAATCAAAATCTGAAAGAAGAAGAAGAAATTTGGAAGAGCAGAAAAGACTTTCAGAAATAGAAAGACAAAGAAACCGTACCATTAATAATATTATGAACGGTTTAAACTCAAAACTTGATGAAAAAGAGTTCTCGGAAAAACTGCTTTCCAATATTGCTAAGCAATTTGATTTAGTTCAAGGTATTGTATTTTTGCGTAATGAAAAGGGCTTGTTCTCAAAAGTAGGGACTTATGCTTTTTACTCAGAAGATGAAGTACCGGATTTTGAAGAGGGCGTTGGGATTGCAGGGCAAGTTGCAGCAAACAAAGAATTAATTAATATTACTAATCTTCCGGACAGGTATTTAACCGTACTATCGGGTTTAGGAAACGCTGCACCTACTAATTTAATCATTTTTCCTATTATCAGTCAAAACAAAACAATTGGCATTGTTGAAATAGCCACCTTTAAGAAAATTGAAAAATTCGGCGAAAATGTTTTAAAAATACTTTCGCGCCGTTTAGGTGAAATTTTTGAAGAAAAACTTAAAACCGCTACCTAAATAGAGTGCTTATTGAAGTAGATAATCTCTTAATTTAGGCGTTAAAAAAACGGATTAGAAATTCGTTCCTGACCAATAGTTGTTGTAGTTCCATGACCGGAATATACTTTCATATCATCGCCCAAAGGAAATAGTTTAGTGAAAATGCTTTCCAGCAAAGTATCTAAATTTCCGCCGGGCAAATCGGTTCGTCCGATGCTTTGATTAAATAAAACATCGCCCACAATCATAAAACGCTGCTCGGTATTGTAAAACACCAAACTACCGGGTGAATGTCCGGGCGCATGGATAATTTTCAGCTCGGAATTGCCGAATTTAATTGCATTGTTTTCGTCTATATATTTGCCTACTGTGGGTGGGGCTTCTATTTGCATACCAAATAGTACGGCTTGTTCTTTGGCGCGTTCAATTAAAAATTCATCTTCTTGATGCGACTCTACTTGAAGCTTGTATTTTTCACTGATAAAACG
>JALSLF010000001.1 GCA_026988445.1 Bacteroidales bacterium | reverse complement strand
GCAAATTTTATTTCTTCCCATGTATAATCATCACCTAATTGTTCTTTTATAGGTGTAAGAAAATCGTTTTCCATAGTTTTGTGCACTTCGCTTATTTTTTTCAATTTTTCTTTACTTACAAACTTAAAAACATCTAAATCTCCGTTTTCAACAAAAGGTATTAAATGCTCTTCTATGGTTCTGATTTTAATATTTCGTTCTTCGGCTATTTCTTCAATGCTTTTACCGCTTTTAAACATTTGAAAACTTATTTCACGAGTTGGTGTTTTGGGCTTTTTTTCTTTTTTTTCTTTCAGTTTTGCCGGTTTTTCTTCTTTAATTTCAAGTTCCGGTTTTTCGGGTTGCAATTTGTTTAGTTGCTCTTTGGTGAGTTCGGTATTTTTGATAACAGCATCAATTAAAGCTTCGGCTTTGTATATTTTTTGAAGTTGACCGAAAAACACACGGTCTAAATTTTTTAATTCGGTAATGTATTTTTTTACCCTTTTTTCTTTGCTTAATTCATTTATAGGCAAGGATATTTTTTTAGAGAAATCTTTTAAAATGGGTTCAAAATAATCTTTTGCTGCTCTTACCCGCTCAAAAAGTTTCGAAAGATAAATTTCGCTGTCTAATTTTGAAATTTTATCAATTTGCAATAAAAATTTTTTTGAAACATTGTAAGCCGGTAATAATAATTCTTTTAAACCGATAGCCCAAGGTTTATATTTATCCTTTTTAGTAGCTTTTTCTCCTCTATCAAAACCGCTTATGTAATAATTTATTTGACTTAATAAGGGTTCAAAGTTAAAAGCATCGCGCACATAATTATCAATGTATTCTTTTAAACCTTGTTTCAAAGCTTTTTCCAATTCTTCGGGCGATTGTTTACTTTTCATGTACTCTTTTAACACATCGGCTTGTGGCGGAACGGTATATTTCATGGGAGCCGTTAAAATTAAACCGTCTAATGAAGTTAGACGCGAAAGTGCTACGTATATTTGTCCGGCAGCAAAAGCACGCGACAGGTCAATTATGGCTTTATCAAAAGTTAAGCCTTGACTTTTGTGTATGGTAATTGCCCAAGCTAATTTTATGGGGTATTGTTTAAACTCGCCCACAATTTTTTCTTCAATTTCATTGCTTTCGGCATTTAAAGTAAATTTTTTATGCTCCCAAGTATAAGGCTCTACAACAATATGTTCACTACCATCATTCAAATCTACCTCAATATGGTTTTTATCCAATTTACTTACTGTGGCAATTTTTCCGTTAAAATAACGTCCTTCGCCTGAATAGTCGTTTTTAACAAACATAATTTGCGCACCTTCTTTTAATTCCAAAATTTCTTCCAAAGGATACATATATTCCGGAAAATCACCACGGATTAGAGCCGGATAGTTGTACTGTTGCGATTTTATTTTTTGTAACTCTTCGCGGTTTATATTATCGGCTTTGTAGTTGTGCGTAGTTAAAAAAACGTAGCCTTCTTTGGGTTTCGGTTTAAAATCAGGATAATAATATTGATTTAGTTTTTCAATATCCTTTTGTTCAATACGGTTTTCGCGCAGATTGTTTAAAACATCTATAAAGTCTTGATTTGTTTGGCGATAAATTTTTTCCAACTCAATATATACCGGCTTATGGTTTTGCAAAGCTTTTGCTTCAAAGAAAAAAATAGAGCTGTAATAATTTTTTAAATATTGCCATTCATTGTCTTTTACTACGGGTGGTAATTGAAATAAATCACCAATAAACAAAAGCTGAACGCCGCCAAAAGGTAAATGTCTTTTTCGGCGAATATGACGCAAAACGGCATCAATGGCATCTAAAATATCGGCACGCAACATGCTTACTTCATCTATAATCAATAACTCTAACTCTTTTAATAAGTTACGTTTATTACTGTGCATTTGTTGTTTTGCCAACAAGCTTTTAGGAGTGTGTATTTCGGTATTAATTTCACCTAAAATATGGAAAGAATTATCGGGGATAAAAGTACCGAAAGGGAGTTGAAACAATGAATGCAGTGTAACACCGCCGGCATTTATTGCAGCAATACCCGTAGGGGCAGCTACGATGGTTTTTTTATGGGTTAATCCGGTAATTTCTTTTAAAAAAGTAGTTTTGCCCGTGCCTGCTTTCCCCGTAAGGAAAACATGACGGTTTGTATTGTTTATAAATTGTAAGGCTTTCGCCGATATTTCGTTTGTTAATGATAAATTCATTTTTTGTTATTTCAGATATTAAGAATGAAATCAAATAATTAAACGAACTCCGCCTAATTCTTCAATACGATAAGGAAATTTATCTCCGGGTGAACCAATAAACATAAAATTAATAGGGATGTTCCATTTTTTTGATAATTTTTGGATAAGTTGAGGAGTAAATTCACCACGTTCAACAACAAATTCAATATCAATACTTGGATACTCTCTGTCAAGAAAATCAATCTCTTGTAAAAGTTTTTCAGGAACTTCTTCTCCCTCTTTCAAAACAACAACAATTTTTAATTTTTTAGTATGTTCATTATTTGAGATGTAAAGCATTACTTTATTTAGCGTAGCTATACTATCGCCTTTGGTGAAAAATACAAATTCCTGACTGTTTATTTTATTTATAGTTTGTTGAATTAATTTATGTGTTTTTATGAAGAAGGACCGTATGGGGTCAAAAATTGCATCTAAAATATTTAACAGTAGTTTTAATAAAATGGTTCGGTTAAGCATTACAATTACAAAAAGAATTGCGGGTATAAAATAAATTAAGAAAACTGTAAAATTGCTTGGAAGCCCGTCTTTGGGTTTCATTAAAATATTTCCGATAAGTGCAAAAATTACCGCAATAATAGCAATCAATACAGCTATCCATGAAGCCCTCTCGGGACGGGGCAGTTTTTGCCTTTTTACTTTCAGTAAAATATTACCGATACCAAAGAGTGCCATAACCGAAAGAAAGGATATGGTATATACTCCGGCTAATAATTTTACGTTCCCTTTGGTAAGCAAAAGCACGGAAACCGACAAAATAAAAAACATTAAAATAATACGGTACGAACTTCCTTTTTTATTCTTTTTCAAGAAAAAAGGAGGCATAATTCTATCGAGTGTCATTCGTTCCAATAAACCGGAAACGCCAACATAACTAGTCAAAACAGCACCACTTAGCACTAAAAATGCATCAATGGCAATCAGTCGTGCAATCCAAATACCTCCAACATGTTCGCCCATTTCAATAAGCAATGTATTTTGATAACTTTCGCTTTGAAGAATCGGGATAGTAAAAAGAGCCAGTGCGAAAACCGCCATTAAAGGATTAATGATACTCACAATTGCCCACATATTTTTTAGTGTTTTCGGGAAAACTCCTCTTTTTTGTTCTTCAACAAAATTTGCTGAACTTTCAAAACCTGAAACACCAAGCATTGATGCAGCAAAACCAAAGAAAATAGCTTCCATAATACCACCTTTTGAAACAGGGAAATGCCAATTTTCAATAAAAACAGATATCCCGTTTTGCGATAAATAGATGATGATAAAAACACTTAAAACAATTAATGAGGCAAGATGAAACAGAAAAATTCCAATAGCTACTTTTGCCGATTCGGATATCCCTATAATTACCAGAAATGCAAAAATACCAAGCAAGACAATCGTGGCTATAATTACCGGCATTGAAGGAATTAAATGGTGCAAATAGTGTATGGCTTCGTTTGCAGAAATAACAGCCGTTGCCATATAAGAAAGGATGGTTAAAGTAGCTGCAAATGAAGCCATGCCTTTACTTGTAGTATTTAGTAAAGCATTGTAAGCACCGCCGTTTAAAGGTAAAGCACCTACTACTTCACCATATATTTTCCGAAACAAGAATAAAACAAAAGAAACAATGAGTAGTGTTATCCATGCATATTGTCCGGCATAAGCAATAGATAACGCAGAAACGTATAAAACCGATGAACTAATGTCGTTCCCACAAATAGCCGTAGCGGAAAGTTCGTTTAACTTTTTATGCGCATTTTTCATTTTTAAGTGGTATGGTAATTATATAATTTGCAGCTAATTTAAAATTTATTCTTGATTTATCAATAAACTATACCATATTCTGAAAAAACTTTTTCGTTTAGTTTTTGACTTAAAATTTTTGTTATTTTATTAAAATAACGTCTTTGTTTAAAACCCATTACCCAGCGAATACCATTTATGGCATTGGTAAAAAACAGTTCATCGGCAGCCATTATATCGGGTAATTTAATAGGAACTTCGTCAAAAACGGTATATCCTTCAATTTTTGCCAATTCAATTACTTTTTTTCGCATAATACCGTTTAAACAACCACTGCGTAGGGGAGGAGTATAAATATTTTCTTCTTTTATCAGAAAAATATTTGAACTCATTCCTTCAACTATATTTCCTGTTTCATTAATAAGAAGGCATTCATCTAATTTTTTTTCTTTTTTGTAGATGCCCGCCATTACATATAGCAAAGAACTTGTTGTTTTTATACCGGATAAAATATTTACGGGTTTTGGGATTTCATCATAAATATCAATAATATAACCTTTTGTATTTAGCTCATAATAAGTTTGCTCTAAAGGCAATGCTTGAACAATGTAACTGACTTCGGATGTTTTTGGAGTGTACAAACCACCTGCACGGCGGAAAACGCTTAAGCGGACTCTTCCGCCTTTAAAAATTTTATTTTTGGTGAGTAATTTTGAAATTTCTTTTTGTAAACCTAATGTATCAATGGTAAAACGTACGGGTACTTCCATTTTTAGTACTTTCATGCTTTCTACAAGCCGTTCAATATGTTCATAAAAAAACTGAACTTGCGAACCCACGGCATGCATGGTTTCAAACAAACCATCGCCGTATTGAAAAGAACGGTTGTTAATGGTAATCCCAAATTCTTTAGCTGCAATTATTTGTCCGTTATAGCTTATATATTGTGTTTTGTTCATTCTTTTCTGCTGATTTTTAAGCTATTAAAAAAGAAAACTCACTTTTTGCAATTTCATCAAATAAATTGGCGTTTGCTTTTACTTTTAAAGCTTTTATTCCGGCTTTTTTTGCTGCTTGTATGTCTCTGTCTGAATCTCCAATCATTATTGAGCTTTCTTTGTCGATTTTGTATTTAGCTACAGCCTTTTCTATCAGTAAAGATTCCGGTTTTCGGCAAATACATTTTTCAATATCCGAATGATGCGGGCAATAATAGCTTTCTGTAATTTGGATATTTGATTTATCAAACAAATCTAGCATATACTTATCTAAATTTTCTAAATCTTTTTTAGTATATATCCCTTTTGATATTCCACCCTGATTGGATATTATAATTAATGAATATCCGTTTTTAACTATTCGTTGCAAACTTTCCAATACTCCTGGGTTTAGCTCAAAATCATTTTTTTTAAATACATAGTAATGATTTGCATTAG